>JAZFTZ010000304.1:0-4805 GCA_036446955.1 Thermodesulfobacteriota bacterium | reverse complement strand
AAGGAGCTGTTGGCCAGCGGCCAGCTTGGCTATTACCACAAGATCAAATCCCAGATACCGGAGGGCCTGCTGGAGATCATAAAAATCCCTGGTATTGGCCCCAAGACAGCCAAGATGTTGTATGAGAAGCTGGGTATTGTTTCCATACCTGAGTTGGAGAAAGCGGTCGCGGAAGGGAAACTGATCAACCTGACTGGATTTAAGGAAAAGACCCGAGAGAACATCATAAAGGGGCTTGACACCTATAAAAAGGGCCGGGAACGGGCCCCTCTGGGAGCGGTCTGGGAAGAAGCTCAAGCGTTGGTAGCCAGGCTGAAAGAGCTGAAAGGGGTGGCCGCGGCCAGCGCCGCGGGAAGCGTGCGCCGGCTTAAGGAGACGGTTAAGGATTTGGACCTGGTGGCTTCCTCGGCCAATCCGCAACAGGTTATAGATGCCTTCACTGCTTTTCCCGCAGTCAAGGAAGTCCTGGCTGCTGGAGGCACTAAGGCCACGGTGGCTTTGCAGTGCGGCATCAATGCCGATTTAAGGGTGGTCAACCCGGAATCTTACGGTGCTCTGTTGGCCCATTTAACCGGTTCCTGGGCTCATAACCTGCGCGTTCACGAGTTGGCCCAAAGCCAAGGCCTTAAAGCGAATGAATACGGTATGTTTGAAGAGAAGACCGGAAAGAAGCTGGCGGGAAGCAGCGAAGAAGGTTATTACCGGGTCCTGGGCCTGCCCCTTATTCCTCCCGAGCTCCGGGAAGATGGTTCGGAGGTGGATGCCGCGCTGGCGGGCAAGCTTCCCCATCTTGTGGAGGCCGCTGATATTAAAGGAGATCTCCAGCTGCATACCGATTGGAGCGATGGCGCGGCCAAATTGGAGGAGGTGGTAGAGGCCTGCCATAAGCGGGGGTATCAGTACCTGGTCATTACCGACCATTCCAAATCTCTGCTGGTGGCCCACGGCCTGGAGGAAGACCGGCTCATGAGGCAGATAGATGAGATCCGGCGGCTGAATGAGAGATATTCGGACATGACCGTGCTCGCTGGCTCTGAGGTAGACATCCTGGGGGACGGTTCTTTGGATTACCCGGACGAGCTGCTGGCCCAGCTTGATTTTGTGTTAGCCTCTATCCATTCGGGTTTTGCCCGGGATAAAAGGGCTCAGACCAAGCGGATTAGCAAGGCCATGGAAAACAGATATGTGAATCTGATCGGCCATATCAGTGGACGGCTCATCGGAGAGCGAGAACCATACGAATTGGATTACGAGGAGATATTCCGGGTGGCCCGGGATACCAATACCTTCATCGAGATAAATGCCTACCCTTTGCGTTTGGACCTCAGCGATGTACTATGCCGCCGGGCCCGTCAACTTGGCGTGGGGCTGGCTATAACCAGCGACGCTCACAACATACCGGCGCTGGATCAAATGTGGTTCGGTGTGGCAGTAGCCCGCCGGGCCTGGCTGAGAAAAGAGGATATCTTGAATTGTCTGGATTCAGCCGATATGCTTAAGGCCATTAAGAAACACTAGGATTGAAAGCAGATGCCGGTGGTTGACTTTCACATTCATCCCACCCGTTCAGACCAGATGGGAGAAGAGGTCCGGGCGTGGACGAATAAATTCTATCCCGGCCAGCAACCCGTTTATGATGATATCTTAGCCAGCCGCCAAAGCCTGCTAAGATTCTTGCAGCGTGAAGGGGTGGATTATGCGGTGTTATTGGCCGAGCTCTCTCCCATTATCGGGGATATCTGCCCTAACGAGCAGGTGGCCGAGTTTTGCAAAGGGAGCGACAGGTTTATACCCTTCGCCTGCGTCAACCCTTATCTTTGTCCCCGGCCAGCCGACTATTTAGAGGAGCTGGTGGTTGGCAAAGGCTTCAAAGGAGTCAAGCTTTATCCCACCTACCAGCATTTTTACCCCCATGATGCCAGGCTTTATCCCCTTTATGCCAAGGCCTCGGAGCTGGAGACCCCGGTGATGATTCATACCGGCTCCTCGGTATTTCCAGGCGCAAAAATGAAATATGGCGACCCTATTTTCATTGACGACATCGCGATCGATTTTCCTCAGCTCACCATTATCCAGGTCCATGGGGGACGAGGTTTTTGGTATGACAAGGCCTTTTTCCTGGCCGGCCTGCACAAGAATGTTTATATAGATATCGCCGGGCTGCCGCCCGTTAAGTTACTTAAATACTTTCCCGAGTTTGAGGCCAACCAGGACAAGTTTCTTTTTGGCTCTGATTGGCCCGGGGTGCCGGGAATAGCTGGTAACATCGAGGCCATAAAGAATTTACCTGTAAGTGAGGAATGCAAACGCAAGGTATTGGGTGAAAACGCCTGCCGGGTTCTGAAGTTAGAAACTTGAGCCCGGCTTTAAGTTAATACCAGAGCATTGCACACCTCCCAAAAGTCATAAGGTCTCAAGAGAATCGGAGTGATGGGCACGGGGATGAGTTCTGTCATGAAACTCCCCTTCCTTATTGTTGCCTTTTTGCTGGTGGGGTGCTCAGGGTCGGTGGCCCCGATAGCCGGTGCCGGTGACCCGGAGAAGACGAGGGATGGGTTTGAGGCCGCTCCTACTGTCAGCCAACCCCGCCTTGCTCAGGCCAGGGATAGGCAGGATGCCCCTGGAGGTGGCCAGGAAGGAAGAACCGGCCGGCTGCGACCAGGTATTGATATTCCGGCCGAAGAATTGGAGCGCAGCAACCCTATCCTGCCTACGCCCCATTCCATAGCCACCGGCCGGGCGCTATTTATCCAGTTCTGCGCCGCCTGTCATGGGCGGACCGGCAAAGGGGATGGTCCGTTAGCCGCCTCTTTTGCTATCCCGCCCACCGATCTTACGGTGGAGACCAGGAAATACGGCAACCGCGATGGGGAGCTCTTCTGGGTGATATCTAACGGCATTCCCGGCACCGGGATGCCCCCCTGGAAGGTAATACTTACCGAAAGGCAATCCTGGGAAATAATCAATTACATACGCTCGTTGAGCAAATAAAGTTGTGGGGGGGAACCCTTTGTAAATGGTTGCCCCCCCGCAGAAGGTTTCCCCCACGAAAGACCCCGCGGCCCCGTCCCCTAACAAGTCTCAACTGCGATGGAGACGGTCTCTTCCTCACGACTTGACCGGGGCAAAAATATCGATCTTCTCTGTTCTCTCTATATATCGGGCAAAGCGATATTTATTTTCGATTCCGTGCATGGTCGGGGCAGGGACTTTCTCCACCCCTTTCTCAGTCTTGACTATCACCACATTAGGACCCTCCCGGCTCATTGATTCTTTGGCCGCGGCGATGAATTCCTCCAGGGTGGTAACCGTTTGCGCCGCTTTTATGCCGGCGGCCTTGGCTAGCCCGCCCAGGTCACTCACGTCCGCGGTAGCCGAAGGAAAGCCGCCGGTGGCATAGTAACATTCGTTGTCAAAACAGAAGATAGTGAGATTGCTGGGCCTTTGCTGGGCCACTACCGGGAGGATGCTCAGACTCATGAGCATGCCGCCATCGCTCTCCAGTGCCACCACCTTTCTATTAGGCAAGGCCAGAGCCAGACCCAGCGCGGTGCCGGTGACCAGACCCATGCCCATAAGGTAGAGGTTGGCTTCCCTTTTATTAAGGGAGTTCCACTCATGGGTTGTCCCTGCCAGGGTGGCGACCACCAACTCGTCCTTTATCTGGTCGGATAGGAACTTCAGACAATCGTATCTCTTTACCATATGGCTTCCCCTCCAAACAGGATGGCTGCCGGCAGCTGTATGGAGCTTAATGAGGCCTGCACCTTGACTATCGCCGCCTTTATCTCCTCCGGCTTCCTGATGACCGTGTAACGGATGCGCAACGCTTGCAGCAGAGGCTCGATGCCCCAGCCGTTAGTCGCCGAGAACCAGCGGGCTTCGCCAAATTCGCCCCGATAACTCATCAGCAACAACATGGGGAAGCCAAAGGTAAGCGCACTGCGTCGCAGGGCATAAGCTCCCAAAGAGAGGCCGGAATTTTCCATGAGCATGGCCGGCCTTCTGCCTCCCAGCCAGGCGCCGCCGCAGATGGCGATGCCATCACCCTCATTGCATACCGGCACATAGGGAAGCTCAGGGTCGTTTTTCACCAGCTGGTTAAGCTCCTTCAGAGCTGAGTCGGGCAAAGAGACAACTAAATCGATGCCCGCTTCTTTCAGGCCCTGCAAAACAATTCGGGCCGTTTCCTTAGACATCATATCGCTAATCCTCCTCCTGGACGGTATTGCCTTGAGGTAAATATCCTCTCTCGAAACGAGAGGTCTCCATCCTGCCCATGTTCAAAAGATATGAAACTGCTATCGTGATATTTTGACAGATTAGTAACCGAGCCTTTTGAAGTACAATTACTACCCCCTGCCCATTTGTCAAGTCCTTTCCTGGAGAGTTCTTGACAGCCGGGCAGCTAAATTGTTAAGTATTGGTCAGGTTATTTGTCTGAAAGGATGCTCCGGTGAAGGAGATCGTTCTTCATGGCCGAGGTGGCTAAAGCCGAGGTGGTCAATGCCACCAGGATAGCGCTGGCGGTTTTAAATGCACCGGTTACCAATAGGTGTATGATGGGAGCCTTTGTTCGGACTAGCGGGTGGCTGGGTTGGGAGGCAGTGCAGGAGAGTCTTAAGCGCATCTTTCCCGCCCCGCTCCAGCAGCCTAATATCAAGGCCGCTCAGGAGGCCTGCTCGTTCTCCGAGGTGACCATCGTCCCGCAGTTCGGCACCATGCCGTATGAGGACGCGTTCGAGAGCACCAGACTGTTCGCCCAGGAGGTGCTGCTCGGCTCTCCGCTGCTCGCCGAGCTGCGC
>JAZFTZ010000303.1:0-2286 GCA_036446955.1 Thermodesulfobacteriota bacterium | reverse complement strand
AACGAGCATGGACGCCGAGTTGAGAAGAAATGCCGCTCCCAGGTACGGTGTGACGTCGAATCCAAAGGACTCCTGGAGAATCGTCAACAGCAGAATGTGACGCATCAATTCGTTGGTCGGCGTCCCGGTTCCAGCAGCCGGTGAGGGGGCCAGCCGCTCGGCTTCCGGCCTGGCGATTTTCCCGCTCGCGGTTGAAGTAATTTTAGGTCGGCTCCAGTTTAAGGTCAACCCTTTTTTCAGCCCGGCCATCATAGGAAGGGGGCCACGGCTGTTATTGTGGTGGGAAACCCTCTCTGGGGAAAACCTTTTACAAAGGGTCCCCACCACACAACTCATGTCTCCGTCCTTCTGCCAGGAGTTTTAGCTAGGTCTGATAACGATAGAAACGTTGTTTTGAATTGTCCTTGACTAAGCCGGTACCTGGGATTAAAATGAATATGTAGACAATTATTCATGTGGGTCTGAAAATGAGTGCACCAGGAGCTAGAACCTTGGCAAAAATTATTCTTCTTGGGATAACCCTTATTCTGCTGGCAGGGTGTGCCACCCCGTTAACTATTAGAGAACAAGGGGTCTTAACCGGCACCCTCCTGGGTGCCGGTGCCGGCGCCGCGATAGGCAGCATCAGCGGCCACGCGGGTGCCGGCGCAGCTATCGGGGCAGCTGTGGGCGCCATCACCGGCGGGTTGATAGGTGACGCCCATCAGCAGGCTCAACTGGAGGCGCCGCCCCGGGCCTATCCAGGCTATGCCAACCGCCCCGGGGCCATCTGGGTACCACCTCACTACGATTCCCAGGGGCGTTGGATACCAGGGCGCTGGATCCCTTGACAATTGGAAAGGGAGGCGTACAAGCCTGTGATGAATAGATTTGCGATTACAACGCTAGCGTTGGTATTTTTAACCGGGCTAGTGCTAATGCCGATTGAGAGCTCGGCCGGCCGCCGGGGCTTCGGAGGCCACCGGGGAGGAAGCTTTAAGTCGTTCAGCCCGGGACATAAGTTTTCGGGCAAGAGGTTTTCCGGCACCAAGCATCGCTCTTTTGATCGGAGGCTTTTCGGCTCCCACGGGTCTCGCTTTAGAGGTGGTCACTTCAAGCGCGATCGGTTTTTCCGGCATGGCCATTTCGGAAAATTTGGCCATTTCGGCCATCGCCATTTTCCTCGCACCAGGTTCTTCTTCGGGCTGAATCTGCACGCTCCATTCGCTTATTACCCTTACTCCAGTTACTCACCTTCCTACGAATCTGAAGTCCGGTACGTTAACGACAGCCAGTTGCACATTGATATTACCCCGGCGGAAGCAGAGATCTGGGTTGACGGCCGTTATGTAGGCCTGGCCAGGGACTTCTCCGGACCGGCAATACTGTACGTGGCACCGGGGAGTCACCTGGTGGAGGTCAAGCTCCACGGGCAGATTAGCACTACCCAGGTAACGGTGGCCCCTGGAGCCACCTCGGTAGTGAAGATGGTCCTGTAAGTTACCGGGAAAAGGCAGACCGGTCTTGGCCCGCGGGCAAGGGCTGTTTGGCGCGCGCCTTTTTCAACTGGTCGTATATCCGGCGTATGCCCTGCTCGTGAACCGCGCGAATCCTCGGCTCCATGGCCGGTTCAATAGGGAATGGGGGCGGAAAACCTATCTCGGCTAACACCTGTTCCGGGGTCAACGTTCTCTTGATACAGTCTTCTATCTTTAATATCAGGCTGGTGAGGTAGGAGGAAAGGGAGCTTACCGCCTCCTTGCCGCATATATCTCCATGGCCGGGAACTATCCTCTCCACATCCAGCTGCCTTATCTTATCCAGCGCTTCCAACCACTTCAACGCCAGGCATTCATGCATGTGCGGGTAGTGGTTGTTGACGACATTATCGCTGGAAAAGAGCACGCCGGCTTCCGGTATGAGCACCATGGTGCTGTTGGGTACATGCCCGGGCATATGGCAAAGCTCGAAGGTGTACCGGCCCAGGTGCAGGTTGAGTCTGTCGGAAAAGGTGATATCAGGCATCCTTGCCTGATAGTTTTCTATCAGGTGGTACCCGGCCGGGTCGATGTTCTTAATTCTCTCTTTTATCTCCTCGATGGAGCCCATACTTCTCTCCATACCCGCGCGCGTGTCTTGATGGGCGATCACGGTACCGGGAAAGAAGAAGTTTCCCCAAACATGGTCCGGGTGATGCTCGGTATTGATCAAGAAGCGGACCTGGCCCCGCTTATCGATCTCCTCCCGCCATTTAATTGCGTCTGAAGGCCGCATGGGCGTATCTATCATGATGATTCCCGCTGAGGT
>JAZFTZ010000302.1:0-8912 GCA_036446955.1 Thermodesulfobacteriota bacterium | reverse complement strand
CTGGCCGAGGACGACTGGTCGGGCTGGGCAGAGCTAAGCCGGGCGCTGGGGGCTAAGGTGCAGTTAGTGGGGGACGACCTGTTCGTCACCAACACGGCGCGGATAAAACGGGGGATAGAGAAAGGAGTGGCCAACGCGGTGTTGATAAAACTAAACCAGATTGGAACCTTGACGGAGGCTCTTGCTGCCATCAACTGTGCCAAGGCGGGAGGCTATGGCACAGTCATCTCCCATCGTTCCGGGGAAACGGAAGATTGCACCATTGCCGACCTTGCCGTGGCTTCCCAAGCCGGGCAGATAAAGACCGGCTCCCTTTCCAGGAGTGAAAGGCTTGCCAAGTATAACCAGCTTTTGAGGATTGAAGAGGACTTGGGCAGCAGTGCCCATTATGCGGGCAGATCGGTTCTAGGCCGAGGCCAGAGGCGGGTTGCCTGCTAGAGGACTGGACATGTCCGGCGGAGAGAACGTTCCCTTATTGGTGGCTTTTGGTGCCGGGATTATCTCTTTTCTCTCTCCCTGCGTGTTGCCGCTAATCCCTTCCTATCTGTCTTTTATTACCGGGCTGACTTTGGAGGACATGACCGCTAAGACCCAGGTAAGACGGGGCTTGATAATTATTCACTCGTTGTTCTTTGTGGCCGGTTTCAGCCTGGTCTTTGTCCTTATGGGTGCTTCGATTACCGCTGCTGGTAGCGCGCTGGCCGCCAATAGGGATATTATAACCCGGGTAGGCGGGGTGATAATCATCCTCATGGGCATTCATTTAACCGGTCTGGTCAGGCTGAGCTTCCTTGACCGGGTGAAGCTGGTTCAGTTGAAGCACAAGCCGGTGGGCTTCATCGGCACGGGTGTGGTGGGTATTGTCTTTGCCGCCGGCTGGACCCCTTGCATAGGGCCCATCCTGGCTAGCATCCTGATTTATGCCAGCACCTCCTCCCGTCTGGAGACTGGGATACTCTTACTTTCGGTTTACTCTTTAGGATTGGGTATTCCGTTTCTGCTCACTGCTTGCGCGGTTCACCGGTTTTTCCAATTTTACAGTAGATTTAGGCGCTACCTTCGTGTTATATCAATTTTTAGCGGCATCTTTTTGATCTTTGCTGGTGTGTTGATTTTTACCAATTACCTTGGTTTATTGACCGGTTACTTAAACGCCTGGCTTTTACCCATATTTCCTTTCCTGGCGCCTTAGCTGGCTTGACACAAAAGCGCGGGTATGTTAGCAGGTTGAAGGCGGGGTAACATTTTGGTCAGAAAAAGAGAGAAATTTCGAATCTTTAAAAGGTTTCTCAGCGAGCGGGGTCTGAAATCGACCAGCCAGAGAGACACCATTGTAGACGCTTTCCTATCCGTTAGCGGGCATGTGAGTACGGACGATTTGTACCGGCTGGTCAACAAGAAGAACGCCGATATAGGCTATGCTACCGTTCACCGAACTTTGAAGCTGCTCAAGGACTGCGGCTTGGCCTGGGAAAGACAGTTTGGTGATGGTTATGCCAGGTATGAGCCGGCCTCGGAAATGGCCCATCATGACCATATAATTTGCACCAGGTGTGGCCACATAGTGGAATTCGCCAACCCTCGTATCGAAAAGCTTCAGGATGCCGTGGCAAAGGAGAGAAAGTACATAATTTTCAGCCACAAGCTGGAGTTGTACGGTCTTTGTCCCCGATGTCAGCCTTGAGGCTGTCTTTTTCGGTGGTTAACTATTAAATAAGCCTGATTCATATACTTCAGTAGATATAGGGAAGGCGTGGCCTACCATGAGCCAAAGGCTGGTGGTGTCATCTCAACTTCGCTGGAGGCCTAGTCAAGCCCTATGGTATCCGTCAGGGAGCCCTCGGCGATGAAAAGAGGCAAGGCATAGTTTAGCCGGACTTAGGTCTTAACTTTCACTTATGGAAGAGGACTTAACTATGCAGATGATAACCTGGGGACGATCGCTGGCGGCCGGGCTGATAGCAGGTCTGGTCAGTCTGGCATTCATGTTCTGGACCCGCTTTTATTTTGAAGGGCCGTTAATCCCCGAGCTTCTAGCCGCCAAGCTTTTTGCCTCGACACCGATCGAGGTTTTTAGCTTCTTCGTCAGGCGGCTGGGCTTGGCCAGCAAGTACGTGGCTTTTGGAACAATAGTCATCGGTTATCTTGTCTTCCTTCTCGCGTTGGGCGGCCTGCTTTTACATGGGCTAAGAAGGCTGGGGGTGGTATTTATATCTTCCTCAGCAGTAGTATGGATTGTATCCCTTGGAATTTTTTTTCTCCTTGGCCAGCCGTTTCCTCAGACAAGCTATCTCTTTTCTGCTGCCATTCTCCTTTTTTCCAGCCTGATATTTGGGGGCGCGTTGACCGCGCTGGGCTTGTGGTTTACTCCTTTACCATCTCTGGGGAAACAAGGTCTGGAAGGACGCCGGGCAGCAATTAAGATGCTCTCCCCTGCTCTCGGCCTTTTGCTTTCCGGCGGCCTGGTTGCCCTGGCCAGGGCTGTCTGGGCTCAGGGCGGAATTTTGTTTAATCGGATAAAGGGGCTTTCATGGGAGGTCACCCCTAATGATGTCTTCTATACCATCTCTAAGAACGTGTTTGATCCCCGGATAAACCCAAAGAATTGGTCTTTGAAGGTGACCGGGCTGGTTGATAAGGAGCTTTCCCTCAACCTTAAGGATATAAAGGCCATGCCCGCCATCAGCCAGCACACTACCCTCATATGCATAAGTAACGAGGTGGGCGGCGATCTGGTAGGCAATACCTTGTGGAAGGGCGTTCCCCTGGCCGAGGTGCTCAAACGGGCAGGCGTTAAACCGGGGGCCAGCGAACTGATCCTCAGGGCTTACGACGGCTACAGCGACAGCATTCCCCTGGCCAAAGGACTGGAGGCCGGGACCACGCTGGCCTACGAGATGAACCGCGCGCCTTTGCCCGATAATCACGGCCGGCCGTTAAGATTGCTGGTGCCCGGCATTTATGGGATGAAGAATGTAAAGTGGATAACAGGGGTGGAAGTGGCTGACTACGATTATAAAGGCTACTGGGAAAGGCGGGGCTGGTCGGATGAGGCTGTGATTAAAACCATGTCCAGGATAGATGTTCCCCAGAGGGGGCAGCGGTTGAAGCCGGGGGAAAGCTATCTCGCGGGTATAGCGTTTGCCGGGGTCCGGGGGGTGAAGCGGGTACAGGTCAGCATTGACGGTGGCAAGAGCTGGAGTAAGGCTACGGTCAAGAAGGCGTTATCCCCCTTTTCCTGGGCGTTGTGGGCCTGGCCCTGGAACGTCGCCAAGTCGCTCAGAGGCCGTTCAGTGACGGTCAAGGTGAGGGCAATGGACGGGAAGGGTCAGCTGCAGACCGACCGGGTCACCGCCCCCTTACCCGATGGAGCGTCCGGTCTCCACCAGGTGAGGGTAAAAGTGAAGAAGTCTTAGGGAGGAAGGCGGCCTTGAACGGAGCGGATTTTGGACGGGCGGTGGTGGTTGGTCTCATTGCCACCTTCGTGGCTACTATCTTTGGCTACTGGGAGGTAGCTCTTGGGTTGCCCAAACTTGATTTCGCCACTCTGTTGGGCCAGGACCTGGTCTCCCCGGAGCTTAGCAAAGAGTTCGCCTACAGCCTGGGAATGGCGCAACACTTCATTGATGGGGTAATCTTCTCTTTGCTCTTCGTCCGCGTATTTGAGCCCGTGTTACCTGGGCCCGTCTGGCTTAAGGGGTTGCTCTTCGGGTTACTGGTTTGGCTGGGATCAGGCCTGGTGGCCTCTCCCATCCACAATGCTGGTCTTTTCTGGCGCAGATGGTTGCTTCCCTCTTTTTTTGGTGTGCTGGGCTGGCATATTGTCTGGGGTCTGGTACTGGGGATAGCTCTTTCGCTGTCCCATCCTCGGGGGGTAGCGGCTTCCAGATGTTAGCGGGGGATAAGGAGATGAAGGGAAAGGTCTTTGCCTGGGGCGGTTTAGCCTTGCTTTTGCTCTGGGCTTTGGCCGGGGATGGTTATGGGCAACAGGCCAGTATTTTTTGTGGCTCGACCATTACCCGGGATTTCACTCTGGCTAGGGACCTTAAATGTGATAAGGACGGGATAATCGTTGGCCGGGATGGGATTGTATTGGACTTGGGGGGTCATACCATCACCGGCCCGGGCAAGGGCGCTTGGGTATGGCCCGGGCGAGCCACTTCCAGCGTGGGGGTGAGGCTTGCTGGCCGAAGCGGCGTAACGGTAAAGAATGGGCGGTTAACGGGTTTTGCCACCGGTGTCTTGGTGGAAGGAGGTGAAAACAACCGGGTGGAACGGGTGGCTACCACTCAGAACCATTATGGTGTATACCTGTATCGCTCCAAGGGGAATCGTGTGTCTGGGGTGGAGGTGTTCGCCAACGTCTACGGCCTCCATCTTCATGGTTCGGATGGGAATCAGTTGGTCTCTTCCCGCATGTACCGAAATGGCCATTCCCCTGGCGGGTATGGGATAACCCTGTATTCTTCCTCCGACAACCTGGTCAGGGAGAACACGGTGGAGCACAACCAGACGGTGGGAATCTGGATAATAAATTCCCGTGGCAACCTTGTTTACCGAAACAACCTGATAAAAAACAACCCCAATGCGGTGGACGAATCGGGCGGCAACCGCTGGTATGAGCCGAAATTGAAACAGGGGAACTACTGGTCTGATTACCGCGGGAAAGCCTCAGCTGCTTATCCTCTGGGCGGGTTGCCCTATCGCCTGGGTGGATTCGGCGGTGCGTACGATCGTTATCCGTTTGTAAAGAGGAATGGGTGGCAGCCGCAATGATTCCAGGAGGTATGTCCCGGCGATATCTTCTCTTGCTGGCGGTTGTGGCCGTCTCCGGCTTCTTTTTCCCCCGTTGCCGGGCCATCTTTCGGCAACTGGTTTTCTCCCCATCCGGGGGGATGGTTCCCCCCCGGCCGCTCCCTGATAATCGTTTTGTCCGGGATAACAGAAGCTTAATCTCCGTGGTAAGGGCTAGCACCATCCGGGGGGCGGTGGCCCAGGCGGTGGAGCTGATTGGAGGTATTGAGAGACTCGAGCTAAAGGGTAAAGAGGTACTAGTCAAACCAAATGTGGTGTCTTCCTCTCCCCCTCCCACCACCACTCACCCTGAAGTGGTAAGAAGCGTGGTGGAAATGCTTTATGCTGCCGGGGCCAAGAGAGTAAAGGTGGGGGATTCCTCGGCCATAATCACCCTGCCCACCCGGCGCAATATGGAGAAGACCGGGATAAAGAAGGCGGCCGAGCAGGCGGGCGCAGAGGTTCTCTATCTGGAGGAGATGGATTGGGTGGAGGTGGCCCCGCCCCAGGCCAGGTACGCGCGGAAGTTTTTCGTCTCCAAGCCGGTATACGAGGCGGAGCGGATAGTGAGCTTGCCGGTGATCAAGACTCACCGGGCCGCCACCTATAGCATCAGCCTGAAAAATTTCATCGGTATTATTCATCCTCGAAATCGGCCCTCCATATTTCGCCCCAAAGAGTGGGAGGAGATAATAGCTGAGATGAACCTGGCCGTTCACCCTGACCTGGTGATTGCCGATGGCACGACAAGCATGGTCGCGGGTGGTCCCTGGCGCGGCAGCGAGGCTGAGACCAATTTGATTATGGCCAGTGGTGACCGGGTCGCCATTGACCTGGCTGGGCTGGCGTTGATAAAGAGCTTCTTGAAATGGGAGGGGGTGAGCGCTATTCCGGTATGGGAGCAGCGCCAGATTAAGCGGGCAGTGGAGCTGGGGCTGGGAGCTTCCTCCCCAGCGGAAATAGACATCCTGTCCGCCTCCCGGGCAGGAGAGGAGGGTGATTTTAGCAAACTGGTCGAGGATATCAAACGATTTGTGGGCTGAAGACGGGGGATGAGCTAGCCCCGTCCCCGTGGAAGTGTTGCCCATGTCTCATAATACCTAAAAGGGGTTACAAGGCTGTTTACAATTATTGCCGGCTGTGTTAGATTTACCACTAACAAGAATCGGTTGAGCAGGGCAGCTATTTTTGCTTGGTCCTGTAAGGTAGGTATGTTTAGGTTTATCCCGTTTCTCTCAGCAGTAATCCTTGTCGGTCTGTTCACTCTGCCGGCTAGCTCCCAAGTTCCCTCCCCTGAAGCATACTTAGGCTTGGATGCGCTGGCGCTGCTAGGCACCAAAGAGATGCCGGTTGGCGAAAGGGTCAGGTTAACGCCTCCGGAGTTGGACTTCTTGAATATCCAGGTTAGGCGGCGCCTTTCCCGGCAGGGCACTATTGTTGACACTGTTGCTTTAATCGAAAAAGAGGCCTACCAGTTGGGCAACCGATTGTTCTTTAATAACCGATTCTCGGAGGCCTCAGCTTTCTTCGAATATGTGATAAAGAGTTTCCCCAACGGCCTCTACACTGCCCAGGCGCTCTATTTTGCTGGTGAGGCCAATCTGGCCCAGGGAGAATTTAACCGGGCGCTGAAGTTCTACAACCGGCAGTTGGCTCTTTATCCCTCCAGTCGTTTGACCGACCAGGCACTCTATTCCTCAGCTTGGGCCTACCTGGCCCGGAAAGATTTCGGTCATGCCCACGAGGCCGCGCAAAGATTGCTCATCCTGTTTCCTCCCAGCCCTTTGGCCGGCAAGGCCTGGTATTTGGCTGGCCTGGCCAAAGCTGGCCTGGGCCAGTATTTAGCGGCAGTGGACAATCTGAAGCGCCTGCTCGATTATCCTGAACAGGAGTATGACTGGGGCAAGGTTTATTACCTCCTCTCTTACTCTTACCTTTTCCTCGGAGATTATGGCCGGGCCAGCGGATATCTGGAGGCACTGGAGAGAAAGCGTCCCCTAAGTCCGATGCTCACCAAGCTCATCTTTCAGAGTGCGCTGCTCTCTTACACCTCCAAGGAATACCAGTTGGCTGACCGTCTCTTCGCTAAGCTTCTGGCTCGCCCCCCCGGCCCGGAACTGGAGCCCCCCAGCCTGTTTTGGGCGATGAAGGTGAATCTGGAGCAGGGCAGGCGGCTCGAGGCGGGCGAGTACTACGGCCGCTTATCCCAGAGTTACTTTGGTACCCCTTGGGAGAAAGAGGCGTTTAAGGCCTTGGTCAGTTTCTACCGAGATACCGGGCCGCTTGAGGAACGCCAGTTTGCCTACCTACGTTTCTTGGAACCTGGAGTAACCGTGGCGGAGAGGGAGGAAAACTACCTCCGCCTAGCTGAGGACTTATACCTGCTTAAGGCCTATGATTTGGCCACCATTAGCCTGGAGGATTTCCTCAAGACGGCCAAAACTCCCCAGCGCATAGAATCGGCGTTATTCACCTTGGGCCAGAGCCTGTTCCATACGGAAAAATATGCCCGGGCCAGAGAGGTATGGTCGAAACTCCTTTCCTCCTTTCCCGAAATAAAGGAGAAAGACCAGGTGCTCTTGCGCATGGGAGAGGCGGCGCGAAAGCAGAATGATATCTCCGCCGCGCTCGGCTATTGGCAGCAGATTCCTCGCGACCGGCCGCTGCGCTTTCTTGCTTTGCGCAACATGGGGGATATTTATTTCAGCCAGAGGGACTGGACAAAGACGCTTGAGACCTTTAATGAATTATTCACTGACTATCCCCAGGTTAAAAGGGAGGCGGATACTTACCTTAAGCTGGGCCAGACATATTTCCACCTGGGTGAGTACTCCAGGTCCGCCCATTACCTTTTTCTGGTCTATGCCAAGTTCCCTAATTCGGACAAACTGGATGAGGGCTTATATTACATTGCCGACGGCTATTATAGACAGAGTTCTTTTCAGCTGGCGGCCATCCTCTATCGCCTGGTCTCAAACCGTTTCCCCGACAGTCCCTACCGAGAGAGAGCTCTTTTGAACATGGGCAACTCTTTATTCAACCAGGGAGAGTTACGCAAGGCCACGGCCGCGTTGATCGAACTTTATCGCAGCTTTCCCAACAGCGAAATTCTTCCCCAAGTGTTGCTCAAAATCGCCAATGTCTATTTCAGCCTGGGTAATTACCTTGGGGCCACTTTTTATTACCTGAGGGTAGTAAACGAGCGTCCCCATTCCAAGGAAGTGCCTCAGGCCCGCTATGGCATAGTGGTCTCCTACTTAAGGAGGAAGAAGTATGATCAGTTTGTGGAAAAAGCGACTTCCTTCTTAAAGGATTATCCGAATGACCATCTCTCCAGCGGGTTGCTGTTAATGCTGGGCCGTTATCATCAGGATAGGGGGGAAGGCGGCCAGGCCCTGGGTTATTACCAGGAAACGGTGAACCGTCAGCCCCAAGCTGGTCGAACCGACATTGCCTTACTCAGGCTAGGGCAGATCTATCAAAGGAAAGGAGAGTTGGGGAAGGCGATCTCTTATTTTCAACGTCTCCTTTCCGATTTTCCTGAAAGTTCCATTACCGCCGATGGACTCTTTGGTCTGGGTGTTGCTTACCAAGACAGGGCACGATATGACCAGGCTCTGGAGGCCTTCGAGGCTATCTTGACCAAGTATCCCCAAAGTGAGTTTATGCGGGATGCCCTTTTCCTCTCCGGCGAGAGTTGTCGAAAAATGACTAACTACTCTTGTGCTAAAGTGAGGTTGATGGAGTTCTCCCGGAAGTCCCCCGGGCACCACCTAAGATTTAAGGCGGATTTGTCTTTGGGACTGATCTACCAGGAAGAGGGGGATTATGATCAAGCCGCGAGGCAGTTCAGTCTGGCAGCCGGCTCGAAGGATACTGCTGTGGCTGTCAGGGCCCACTCATTGGCGGCCAAGGCTTACTTGGCCCTAGATAGGCAGGAGGAAGCGGAGGCCGCGCTGAATAAGATAATTAATGACTTTGCCAGCTATGAGGAGGAGGTAGAGCAGGCCTTGCTGATGAAGGCCGGGCTCTACCTGGCTCAAGCAAGGCTGGATGAATCAGCCGAGATTTACCGCCGGGTGCTGGGCGAAAGCAAAGTGGAGAAGAACCGTCTCCTA
>JAZFTZ010000301.1:0-2420 GCA_036446955.1 Thermodesulfobacteriota bacterium | reverse complement strand
GTTCCGATTTTGTAACCGGGGCCAACATACCGGTAAACGGCGGCCAGGTCATGGATTGACCTTTTAAGCTGAACCATTCCCGGAAAACAGGGCCGAAAACCCTTTTTTGGGGAAAACCCTTTAAAAAGGGTTCTTCCCCAGACCCCTTTCCTAAATTTTGAGTCATGTTTGGATTGGCGCGGTAGCGCCAATCCAAACATGATCAGCTCGGGGCTAGGGGGTCCAGGGGGAGGGGCCCACGGCCCTGTCCCATAGCAATATAATTTTTTTTCATTTTTTACTTGACTGTTTTAGTCGGGTAATATAATATCCGACTAAAGTAGTCGGATACTCGCCCCCTGGGGACGATAAGGATAATCTTAGAAAGGAGGGAACCAGCTTGAGCGATCCTGAGAAACAGCTGGACAAAAATAGAATCTTCGTTAGTGAAGCCTGGTTGGGAGTTGCCCTGGGTCTGGTGATCATGGCCCTGGCATTGATAGCCGCGATCAAGAATATACCTTGAGTTAATATGGCCCCTGGCGGGCATTATTATTACGAGAAGGTATTTTGACTGCTGGTAAAGGAGGAAGGAAGAGTGAATTTTGTTGATAAAATCGAACAGGCTAAGGATACCATAAGTACTGCACTTAAAACCTGGCCGCATCTAACGGTAGCTTGTTCCTTTGGCAAGGATTCGGTTGTAACCCTTGACCTCTGTCTTCAGATCAAGCCGGATATCGATATCTTCACGGTGATGACTCCGTTTAAGCCCAAGGAGACGCTGGTTTATAAGGATTATATGATAGCCAACTGGTTGAAGCGGCCCATCCGGGAATTTATAGTGCCGGCAACCAGTGCACCCGATAAACACTGGCAGACCGAACCTGAGGATTGCTGCCGTATATTTAAAGTTGAGCCGACCCGCAAGGCACTGGAAGGTTACGATGCCTGGATAACTGGCCTTCGCAGCACTGAGGGCTGGACCAGGGCTGGCCTGGCGCACATAGAAAAAAACCAGATCCCGGTGAAGGTCAATCCCATTCTGGAGTGGACCGAACTGGATGTGTGGCGCTACTTAGCGGTGCGAGAGCTACCCGTGAATCCCCTTTATGGGCAGGGATATCGAAGTCTGGGTTGTGCCCCTTGCAGCAGAATCTCCGAATCTGATGATCTTCCTGAGCGGGCTGGCCGTTGGGTGGGAACAGCCAAATGCGGGGGTGAGTGTGGAATCCATAGCCTGCCGATGCGAACTAGCTAGGCGTTCGCTGGTAAAAACTGTCACCTGGCGGCTGATGGCCTTTGCTCTGACCCTGGGAATCTCGCTGCTGCTGACCAGAGACGGCCTGCTTTCCCTCAAGCTATCAGTAGGGGCCAACCTGGTTAAGAGCCTGTTCTTTTACCTCCATGAGCGGACCTGGAACAGGATCAGCTGGGGTAGGGGGCCTTGACGATTCCGGCCTATTAACTATATAGGTCGAGAGTGATGATAATCTGTTCTGAGCGGCCTGCTTGGCTAAAGGGGAACGTACCTATTATTAGCCCGTCCCATTGCCTGAAACATAAATAAGGAAGCTTGACTCAAAGCCTTTTATCTGGATCTCCTCTTCCGGGAGAGGTTTTTCTCTTGGCCGGTACCTGATATCTCATTAAAAGTATTGTTCAATTAAGGACAAATGAGGTATAGTAAGTGCAGTATTAATCGACCCAGGAGGCGGCCATGAAACGATACCGATATCCTAAAAGCATCAAGTCTTTCAAAACCTTTTTCCCCAAGGCCTGGGAAGCCTACGATATGCTGGAGGATGCTTGCTACCAGGACGGGCCGCTGGGGGAGAAAACCTGTCGACTCATTAAGATGGCAGTAACTGCGTCCGCGCTTATGGAACGCTCTACCAAGGTCCACGTGCAGCTGGCTCTTGAGGCAGGAGCAAGTGAAGCGGAGATAAGGCAGACCATGCTCATGATCTTGACCTCGCGCGGCTTCCCGGGCACGGTGATCGCGCTGCAGTGGGCCGATGAAGTCTTTGAAGATAAGCGGCCGAAAAGAAGGGCTCGGCCCAAACGATAGAAGCTGTAAGAGGAGGTGGGAAATGGCTGCTATCAGTTTGACGCCGGAAACGGATATCCTGACTAATTTGCGCCGCATGCATGAAGAGCTGGATAGGATGTGGGAATCAGCCAGTCGAAGTACAGTGGAGCTGGTTTTCCCGCCGATAATAATCTCCGAAGCCGAGGATAGCTACCTGGTTCGAGCAGAAATTCCCGGATTGAAGCTGGCTGACCTGGATATCTCCCCTTCGGGCAATTCCTTAACCATAAAAGGGGAGAGGAAAGAGGAAAACCCGCGCGCCTATCACCGCCAGGAACGGGACTCGGGTGCTTTCAGCCGGATGGTCGGCCTGCCCGGCCCGGTTGACGGGGACCGGTCACAAGCCTCC
>JAZFTZ010000300.1:0-15067 GCA_036446955.1 Thermodesulfobacteriota bacterium | reverse complement strand
TAGTCTGCTGTCAGAGATTTCCAAGGCCAGGCGGTTGCTGGAAACCACCAAGAGATACCTGGCCTTTCTGGCCGTGGATGTAGTGAAATCGAGCCAGATGAAAGAGGGGGAGGATGAGGTCGCTATCGGTTACTCCTTTATGGCCTATAAAAAGTTCGTCGAGCCGATAATGGGCAAACATAGCATGTGGAAGCAGGCATGGACCCCCGATGGCCTGATGGCAGCTTTTCACGATATGGATCAGGCTGTCTCAGCCGGCCAGGAGATCTTGCGCCGGCTGGAGGAATTCAACCAGAATCACAACCAGCTGAAGACTCCCTTTTCCATTCGCCTGGGGGTGCATGGAGGAGAACTTTATTTCGACCCATCGGATAAGCTTGAGGAAGTCAGCGATCATGTGATCGACGTGGCTGGCCATTTGCAGAAAGAAGCTGACACGAATGCCCTTTGGACTACCCTGTCAGATATAGAGAAGCTGGAGGAGAAAAGCCGCTTTCGCGGGATAGAGAAGAAGGTTGGTGGCCATAGCGTTTATGAATGGAGACCGACTTATTCCCGCGATTCCTCGAATGACTTGCCAAAAGGGCCATGATTTTATAATGACGATCTTACCCCAAGCTGCAGGCTGCCTATGCAAACAATCTGACTGGCGACGCCCAGGCCATGGCCTTCCGGGCGGGGGCTGAGCTGGCTAACCTGGAGTTTATTTTTGGCCCCCGGTTTGCGGGTATATCCAAGGGTAAGCTGATTATCATCAGCCTTATGCCTTTTCAAACCCAGGGGGCGTACATATTAAACTCTCAGGGAACGCGCTTCATGGAACAATATTCTCCGCAGCTTGGCGAACAGCGTTCTGGGATGGGATTGTTGGCCCTGGCTGCTTCAAAGGAGATCACGGAGGTGCTCTCCGGCGTGACTCTGTCCATATGTAACGTTTTTGGATATCGGGCCGGCCAGCGGGCCGGACACAGTTGGCAAAAGAGTTAGAAGGAAGCCTCGTCAACCGGGGACAGATGGCAAAACTTAAGGAAAAGATAATGGCGGCCTCAAAGGGAGACTGAGGGTTAAGGCCTATAGACGTCTACACTCGGATTGATAGAAAGCTTGTCCGCCCAGAATACAGCATCTTTAAGGACGAGGAACGCGTCAACGAGATGCTGGATGAAGTAAGGTCGGTGCGAGAGGAGGATCTTCCCCGGGTTTATGCTGAGGACCTTCACGAACTGGTAAAGGTTAACGAGGCGCGAAACTTTTTGGATATCTTGGCGCCGATTTTTCTGGCCGCTTTGGAGCGGAAATAATCTAGACTGGCTCACTACTGAACCGAGTATCCCTATCGTGACTATATTGAATGGCTAAGATGGGTGGTAATCAAGAAAGAGGATGACACGATCTTATTGAGAACTGAAGCTGTGCTCGCTGCCCCTGAGAAACGACTCAAGCTGCCAGCCGCGGTTGAGCCATTGGGTTTTGAGAGTTAGGCTGGAATCACGCGCTGGTGGGCTCCTGGCTCCCTGAAATTGGGTTTTATCTAGCTCGCAAAGGTCGGTAAAGGGTATATGAGTCTCTCTCATCGAGCCGAGAACAGTTAAAGATAAACCTCCCAAATCTTGGCTTAGAGTTTGCCGAACCATCTGTTGATGACCTCAACCACCCGGGCATCGAGTTTGGGCGAAATAAACTCCAACGGGGTGCGACCCCGCCTGAGTGCCACCAGCAGGCAAAGGCCAAGAGCCACCAAGGTAACCCCGAAGTTCTGCCAGGAGGCCAGGTTCCACTGGTAGGCAAATAGCCACTCTTTGGCGGCAAAAGGCCGAAGATATTGGATGCCCCAGCCCGGGCCCGAGCCCAGCAGGTCAGCGCCCAGATGGACGTGGAAGGAAACCAGGGCCAAAAGGCCGGCGGTGAGGCGCTTTTGCGAAAGCGCAGCGGCTGCCAGGGCAAAGATCAGCGCGGCCAGCAGGTTATGTAAAATGACATGATGGTAAGCGGTATAAGCTTGCAGGCTTACCAACAACCCCAAGCCGTCCAAGTCGGGAAGGACCCCGGCTAAAAAGATTACGAGTCTTTCTCCTCGGGTCAGGGAGGCAGCATTGGCCAACAACCAGCCTAGTTGGGCATGAGTTACCGGCGACACGGATTCATTATAAACCGGCGTGCTGGCCGGGTAAAGGGCAACCCCAGCCCCGCCAGGCCGGCCTCTCGAGAAAAAAGGATGATATATCTAAATCGAGAAGAGGACATCTATCCCCTAATTACTATGTCTGCGAGAGTGCTTTTGATTCAACTTCTCAAACTCTCCCCCTATATACCTCCGTTACCCCCGCCTTTTGTCAAGGGATTAGCGGGTATGGCTATATTGTTATGAGACATCATGGGTGACACCTCCAGACGGAGATCTTTCCAGGGGGACGGGGCCGTGGGCCCCTCCCCCTGGGAACCCCCTAACCCCTTTCTAGTTGTTTGGATTGGCGCGGCCGCGCCAATCCAAACACAGGTCAAAGTTTGGGAAAGGGGTCTGGGGAACAACCCTTTTAAAGGGTTTTCCCAGAGAAGTTTCCCCCACAAAGGCACCTCCGGCCCCGTCCCCCGGGAAAGAGCACCCCAAGAAGCTTCGCACCATTCTGGACAGCAATTGAGGAGTGTGATAAATTAGTGAAAACTTTTGCTTTCCTAGCGAGGTGATGGCATGGGCTGGTTTGACCGGGACAAAGCACCCAAGGGCCAGGTAGTGGATAAAAAGTTGAGCATGCCCGAGGGGTTATGGATAAAGTGTACTAGCTGCGGCGAGATACTCTACCGAAAAGAGGTGGCAAGAAGCCTGAACGTTTGCCCCAATTGCAACTACCATTTCAGGATATCCGCGTTGGAACGGATTGGTCTGCTGGTGGATGAGGGTAGCTTTGAAGAGCTATTCAGCGATGTTGTCTCTGCCAATCCTTTGAAGTTCAGAGATGAGAAGGATTACGATGAACGGCTGGCTGAGGCTTGCCGGAAGTCGGCTATGAAGGAGGCTGTCATCTGCGGCCAGGCTAAGATCACGGGGCAAATAATAGTTCTCGCGGTCATGGATTTCGCCTTCATGGGGGGCAGCATGGGCTCGGCAGTGGGAGAAAAGGTAACCCGAGCCATAGAGCGAGCCATCGAGCAGAGGGTGGGTCTGATAATTATCTCGGCTTCAGGTGGGGCTAGGATGCAGGAGGGTTTATTCTCCTTGATGCAAATGGCCAAGACAACCGCGGCTTTGGCCAGGTTATCTGAAGCCGGGCTTCTATATATATCCATTCTCACCGACCCCACTACGGGCGGGGTCACAGCCAGCTATGCCATGTTGGGGGATGTAATCTTAGCTGAGCCCAAGGCGTTAGTGGGTTTTGCCGGCCCCCGGGTAATCGAACAGACCATTAGGCAGAAACTGCCCGAGGGATTTCAGCGTTCCGAGTATTTGTTCAAACATGGCATGGTGGATATGATTGTAGAGAGGAAACATCTGCGGGATACCCTGGCCCTTCTGTTGCAATGGTTCTGTTAGCCTCAGTAGATGTCATACCAAGAGAGCTTAGCCTATTTATATAGTCTCCAAAAATTAGGGATAAAGCTCGGCCTGGCCAACATCAGGCGACTGCTTGAGCTTTTGGGAAATCCTCACTCCAGCCTGAAAACGGTTCTGGTGGGCGGGACCAACGGTAAAGGCTCCACCGCGGCGATGCTGGCCAAGATGCTGGCGGCCGGGGGTTACAAAGTGGGGCTTTATACCTCGCCCCATCTGGATGATTTCCGAGAGCGCATAAAGGTCGGGGATAGCTTGATACCCGAGGCCAGGGTGGTGGAGCTTACCGCTAGAATGAGAAAGGCGCTGGCCCTGGGTTCGGTGCTGATTCCGATAACCTTTTTCGAGGCGGTTACCGCGCTGGCCTACCTCCATTTTAATGAAGAGGAGATCGACCTGGCCGTTCTGGAGGTGGGCATGGGAGGCCGATTGGATGCTACCAACACGACCCGACCATTGCTCTCTATAATTACCAGCGTGTCCCGGGACCATTGTCAGCATTTAGGTAGCAGTCTGGAGCAGATCCTGGCTGAGAAACTGGAGATAGCCCGGCCCGGCCAAGCATTGGTCAGTGGAATCACTGCCCGGCGGTTGACCCCTTTGGTAAAGCGGTACTGCCGGGATAGAGGCGCTGAGTTATTCTCTCTGAACAAAGATTTCTCCTATCTGGCGGTTCGGCCGCGGACGATGAATTATCATGGTTTGAGCGGGTCTATCGATGGGCTCA
Source organism: Thermodesulfobacteriota bacterium (assembly GCA_036446955.1). Lineage (GTDB taxonomy): Bacteria > Desulfobacterota > JAZFTZ01 > JAZFTZ01 > JAZFTZ01 > JAZFTZ01. The sequence continues at coordinate 10,790 of JAZFTZ010000300.1, read as the reverse complement.
AGCTGGGACTCTCCGGGGAGCACCAGATGAGCAATGCCGCGCTGGCCCTGGCCGGTGGCGAAATCCTTATTCACCACGGCTTTGACCTGAGGCGAGAACATTTCCGCCAAGGATTAAAGGAAGTTACCTGGCCAGGAAGATTGGAGCTGATTCCCACTCTACCGCCGGTTCTGCTTGACATTGCCCATAACCCGGCGGGGGCTACTGCCCTTGCCAGGGCGTTGAGAAAAGAGTATAACTGGAATTCATTGGTCATTGTACTGGGTATTATGGCGGATAAGGATTGGCCCGGGGTTATGAGAGCATTACTCCCTCTGGCCGATAAGATAATTACTACTAGCCCCCAGCTGCCACGGGCCTGTCCGCCTGAAGAGTTGGCTGGCTATGCCAAACGGAGGGGGGTTAAAGTCGAGATAGTTCCTCGGGTGAGCGAGGCCGTCCGGCAGGCCTTGGAACGGGCTGGGGAAGATGAGATGATACTGGTTACCGGCTCTATCTTTACCGTGTCCGAGGCACGGAGATTTCTTTGTTCGCTGCTTACTAAAAACTAGTTTTTCTGCCAAGAAGCAAAGGAGGTCATTCTTATGGCTAAGGATTTACGCACTTTTCTTGACGAGTATGAGAAGCTTTTCCCTGAGGACGTGGTCCGGATAAAAAAACCACTAAGCGTGATTCACGAATGCTCGGCCATAGTGAAGCATTTCGAGGATCTGGGAAAATATCCCATCATAATTTTTGAAAAGGTGATAACCAGTAAAGGGAAGGAGTCAGCCTTTCCCTGCATCACCAATATATTGGGGACAAGAAAGAAGCTGGCCCACGCCATCGGCTCTAACTTCGAGGAGGTAGGTATCGATTGGGCCCGACGCGCGGCTGAACAGAAACTGGATCCGGTGGTGGTTGATGCGAAGGATGCCCCATGTAAAGAGAATATTATATTGGGTGACGAAATCGACCTTTTCGACCTTCCCGCGTTGAAGCACCATTCCATGGACCCCGGCCCCTATATTACCGCCGGGAACTTGACCTGCTACCACCCTGATTCCTGGATAGACAACTGTGCCTTCCATCGGGGCTTCATTGCTGGGCCCAGAGAACTGAGGTCTTACCTGACCCCGTTCACTCATGCTGCTAACAACTTAAGGGAACACGAAGCCCAGGACAAGGAGATGAAAGTAGCCTACTGGATCGGGCATCATCCGGCATTTATAATGGGAGGCCAGACCCGGATGAGCTGGCCTGAGAGCCATTATCAGGCGGCCGGCGGGGTGGCCGGAGAGCCGCTAAGGCTGGTCAGCTCCCAGAGCCTGGGCAAAGACTTCCTGGTGCCCGCGGATGCTGAATTCATCATTGAAGGGATAATGAGACCCGGCCGCCGGGAGCTGGAGGGTCCGTTCGGAGAGTACACCAGGTATTTCGGGCCCCAGCTTTTGAGTCCGGTATTTGAGGTTGCTGCCATCACCCACCGGAACAACCCCCTCTGGCATAGTTTCATGGTGGGCATCAATAACAATTATGCCGGCACCTTTACTGAGAGCACGGTGTATGCCGCGGTCAAGAAGGCGGTGCCTCAGGTGCAGAGGGTTTATCTCCCCCTTTCCGGCTGCGGGCGGCATCATGTCTACATCCAGATAAGAAAGACGGCTGAAGGCCAACCCCGAGATGCTATCATGGCCGCCCTCTCCTGTTGCGAATGGGTGAAACACGTCATCGTAGTTGATGAGGACATCGACATTTATGATGAACGTTGGGTCATGTGGGCAGTGGCCACCCGTAGCCAATGGGACAAGGACCTGATAGTGGTTCCCGGCTGTCGGGGTTCCAAACTGGATCCCTCGGTGGAGACCTACATCACCACCAAAGGTGGGATCGATGCCACCAAGCCCGCGCCTCCAGCTCGCTTTTCTGCAAAGGTGGCCATTCCCGATGAGGTGTTGGACAAAATAAGGCTGCCCGATTTTGTTGCCGCTGATGATATCGGCCGTGTCCCCGATCTCAATCAACGATGAGGAGAGCGTTAAATGGCAAAGGAGATTTGGTTCAAATGCTTGAAATGCAGCGAAGAGGCCTGTTGTTCGACCGAGCTCGAGGCGCTGCCCGAGCCTGAGGTCATGTGCCCCTATTGCCACCACCACATGAAACTCAGCCAGGCGAGAATAACCTAGGCGAAAAAAGAAACTAGTCTCCAGGAGGACGGGGCGGTGGTGTGGGGGGAACCCTTTGTAAAGGGTTCCCCCCAGGTAAGGCCCCAAAAAAAACAACTACGGCCCTGTCCCCGGGGAAAGATCACCGTAACCAACGAGGCTTCTTGGCCGTCCCAAAAATCAAAGGGTTTTGCCGCCAACGGCTCTGCCATGTTTGGTAATAACCTTATCTAACCCAAACCAGCTTGCAAAGATTCGGGCAGTGTGGTAATCTGCTTTACATTTGCCCGATTGGAAACGGGGTATGAGCGGTTCGCTAGTCCTTAGCCTATTAGTCCTAGTTCTGATGTGGGGCAACTCATTCGGGGCGGTAACGCCCAAGCAAGCCCTTCCTGAAGAAAGCCAGCCCATTACCGTAAAGGCAGATTCAGTCAGTTATGACCGGGCGACAAATCTGGTCACCGCGCGCGGCAACGTGGAGTTGATTCGGGGCTCGGTCAGACTTAAGGCTGAGCAGGTCAGTTACAACTCGAAGACTCAGATAGCCGAGGCCTGGGGCAAGGTGGTTTTGAGCCGGGAGCAGGATGTGTTGACCACCGAACATTTGACGGTGAACATGAGCACCCAGACCGGTCTGGTGGAGGAGGCGCAGCTGTTTATCAAGAAGGATAATTATTTGATAACCGCCCGCCGAATAGAGAAGACCGGGCCCAACACCTATCGCATTGAAGATGCCACTTTTACCACCTGCCAGTGTGGGCCTGCCCCTCCCAGCTGGAAGATCGGCACCCGGAAACTGGATATTACCTTGGGGGGCTTCGCCCGGTTGCGCCACGCTGTTTTTTATTTAAGGGATATTCCCGTGCTTTACCTTCCCTGGGCCCTATTTCCGGTGATAACCGAGAGAAGTACCGGTTTTTTGATACCCAGCCCTGGTTTCTCCAATCGGGAGGGGTTCAAGTTAACCGTCCCCTTCTTCTGGGCTATCTCCAGAAATATGGATGCCACCTTCGACCTGGATTATAGGAGTAAACGGGGCCCCAAGCTAGGGATGGAATACAGGTATATCCTGAGCGAGGATGCCCGGGGGCAATTCTTCGCCGATTTCCTGGATGACCGCTTAGACAAGAGTACCAGGTACACCATTAGGTTCTCCCACGACCAGAACTTTTCCCCTCGGTTTTACTTACGCGCGCGCGCCAATTTCCTGGCTGACGAGACCCAGTTAGCCGAGTTCGAAGATGATATTGAGCGCCGGGCCGCCCGACAATTGGAGTCGACCGGTCTTTTGGTTAGAACGGGCAGGTACGCCAATCTGGTGAATGAGCTTTCCTTCTTTCAGGATTTGGTTGAGGGAAAGGAGAGTTTTGTTCCCCAAGCCGTCCCTCGTATAACCTTGACCAGCGTGAGCCGCCCGGTTTCCTCCAGCCCTTTCTTTTACCGCTACGACCTTCAGTTCGCCAACTTTACCCGGGGGCGAGGGGTAACCGGCTACCGGGTGGACCTCAACCCGGTGCTCTCCCTTCCCTTCAAGCTAGGGCGAACAATCGAGCTTGTGCCTGAGGTGGGATGGCGGCAAACGTGGTACTTTCTCTCCGGCAGCGAAAATACCGAGCGGGGAATGTTTAACTTATCTGTCCAACTCTCCACCGAGTTGGAACGCATCTATAGCCTGGGGGCAGGGGCAAAGTTGCGCCATAGCATCCAACCCGAGGTAATTTATGAGTGGCTGCCTCCGGTCGACCAGGGTAAACTGCCTTTCTTCGATCCAGTGGACCGCCGGGAGCAGGGGAAATCGATCTCCTTTTTCCTAACCAACCGCTTGTTTTATAAAAAGCTGGCCACCGGGGAGATATCTCAATTACTTAGGTTCCGGGTGGGGCAGAGCCTGGCTTTGGGTGATATTGATTTCAATGTTCCCGCTCGGCCCTTTCCTGATCTCAGAGTCGAGCTTTCCTTTACCCCGCCCCGTAATATGCGATTAGATATTGACACCAGATTTGACCCCAAGGAGGGAGATTTGCGCTCCTTCAATGCCGACCTCAGCATTGCCAATGAGCTGCTTGCTTTACGCTACCGCTTTTCCCGGGGGTTACTGGAGGAGTTAGACGCCTCCACTCAGTTTACCCTATTCGAGCGACTAACTCTCTCTTATATGGCCCGCTACTCCATCCGGGAAAGTTTGTTCCTAGAGTCTTCGATTGGAGTGGGCTATCTATCAGCCTGTCGCTGCTGGCGGGTCAGGCTGACAACCACGGACCGAACCAGGCCGGACAGGACCGACGTCAAGTTTAGTTTTGAGCTCCTGGGACTGGGTAGTTCCTTTTGAGCATCCTTATCGGCCAGGGCGAGACGATGGAACAGTTGATAAGAAAGATAGCGGCCTTGGAGGCCAGATTGGGCGTTGTCGGGATCGGGTATGTGGGTCTGCCCCTGGCGGTCGAATTTGCCAAGGCAGGTTTCTTCGTGGTGGGTATTGATATCGATTCAGAACGGGTGGCTATGCTCAATGCCGGCCATTCTTATATAAGCGACGTTAATGAGGTAGAACTCGCCTCCCTGGTGGCTGGGGGAAGGTTGCGGGCGGTGCAGGATTACCGGGTGGTCTCCGAGCTGGACGTGGTCAGTATTTGCGTCCCCGCGCCTCTAAGCTTGGGCGTGGCTTACAAACGGGATGTGACCGATTGGCGAGAGTCTCCCACGCTGGAAATAATTCGGCTGCTCAGGCTTAAAGGGGCACTGGTTGAATACCATGACCCTCTTGTTGCTACCATAAAGGTGGATGGTGTTGTAGAATGTTCTTGGCAGCTCAGTGCTGAGGCGTTGAGAGGGCCTAGATTGTATGGTGATAGTTACCGACCACGCTGTTTTTGATTGGTGATGGATAGTGGAGGAATCAAGTTTGGTTCTGGATAATAGAAACGCTACCTGAGCCCTGTATAGCTCGAAAGTGATAAAATTATAGGGGATTTTTCAGGAACTCATAACCAATAAGATTTGCTGGGAGGGAGAGATCGTCATGAAACCAGTGGTTATTGTGGGAGCTGCCCGAACCGCCATCGGCAGTTTTCAAGGAAATCTGGCCGCGGTCTCCGCGGTCGAGCTAGGCAGCGTGGTTATCAAAGAGGCTTTGGCTCGAGCCAAGGTCGATCCGAACGAGGTGGATCAGGTCATCATGGGAAATGTCCTCTCCGCCGGACTGGGGCAGGCGCCCGCGCGCCAGGCTACCTTGGGCGCGGGTTTGCCTAACGAGGTGGAGGCAATGACAATCAACAAGGTCTGTGGCTCTTCCCTGGCGTCCGCCATGATCGGTGCCAATGCCATAAGGTGCGATGATGCCCAAATAGTGGTGGCGGGCGGCATGGAGAACATGAGCCGAACGCCTTACCTTTTGGATAGGGCTCGGGAGGGCTATCGGATGGGGGATGGCCGGCTTATCGATAGTATGATAAAGGATGGTCTGTGGGAGGTGTATAACGATTTCCATATGGGCTTGGCGGCCGAGCTTCTTTCCGAGAAGGAGGATATTAACCGAGGGGATCAGGACCAGTATGCCATTGCCAGTTATCAGAAAACCCTGGAAGCCCAAAAAAGGGGCAAATTTAAAGCCGAGATCGTTCCGGTAACCATTCCTCAGAGGAGAGGGCCAGATCTGAAGGTGGATGAAGACGAGGAGCCCAAGCGGGTTAAGTTTGACAAGATAACCGCGCTTAAGCCTGCCTTCAAGGAGAAGGGATGCATTACTGCCGCCAATGCCTCTTCGATAAACGATGGTGCCGCGGCGGTAGTATTGACTTCGGAGGAAAGAGCCAACGAGCTTGGCGGCAAGCCCCTGGCCCGGGTGGTGGCGCAAGCCGCGACCGCGCTAGCCCCGGAATGGTTTACCTTGGCCCCGGTGGACGCGATAAAGAAGGTGGTGGCCCGGGCGGGCCTTAAGTTGGAGGATATTGACCTTTTCGAAATAAATGAGGCCTTTTCCTGTGTGCCTATGGTCGCGATCAGAAAATTGGGTATCGATCCGGCCAAGGTAAATGTCCATGGAGGTGCGGTTGCCCTGGGTCATCCCATCGGTGCCTCCGGCGCGCGGGTATTGACCACCCTCCTTTATACCTTAGCCGACCGAAAGGGCAAACTCGGTCTGGCTTCCCTGTGTATAGGTGGTGGAGAAGCGGTGGCCATGATAGTGGAGAGGGTCTAGCGATCATGAGGTTATTCTTTTACTGCTACCTGGTGGTGATGTCGGTGGTTGGCCTCTCTTTCCGGCCTGCCTTTGGCCAGGAACCTTATAAGATAGGTGCGGTTTTATCTACCACCGGCCCGGCAGCGTTCATGGGAGAGCCACAAAAGAACTCGCTTTTGATGATCCAGCAGGAGATAAACAGCCGAGGCGGGATAGACGGTCACCCCCTGCAAATGATTATTTATGACGATGCCTCAAACCGGGACCAGGCCATCAAGGCGGTGAACAGGCTTATCGAACAGGACCGGGTGGTGGCAATAATAGGGCCTTCGCTTAGTTCCTCCACCCTGGCAGCTATCCCCCTGGTGGAAGAGGGAAAGGTCCCGTTGATATCCTGTGCGGCGGCGGTGGAGATAGTTCGGCCGGTAAAACCTTGGGTCTTCAAGACGCCTCCCTCAGACGCTCTGGCGGTGGAGCGGATATTGACTTTCCTGAAATCTCGCCAACTTAGCAAGCTGGGTTTAATTTATGATCAGGATGCCTTCGGCACCGCCGGACGGGACCGGTTCTTCGAGCAGTCCTCATCCCGAGATATTGAGTTGGTGGCTAAGGAGAGGTACGATGCCAAAGAGATAGATATGAGGGAGCAAATACGAAAGGTGGTAGCCAAGGGAGCTCAGGCGATTGTGGTCTGGGGGACCGGCCCGGCTCCGGTGGTCATCGCCAGGGATATGAAGGATATGGGTGTTGACCTGCCCTTGATAAACAGTCACGGCGTCATTCCCAGTGAGCTTGTGGAACTGGGACGGGAGGCGGTGAATGGTTCCTATCTACCGGTGCTTTCCTTCTTTGCCACCGAGCTGTTGAGTGACCGAGACCCGCAGAAGAAGTTGATAAACAAATACAGAGCCGATTATCAAAAGCGGTATGGCCGAGCGCAAATCTTCGGCAGCTATGCCTGGGATGCTGCCTGGATGGTTATCGATGCGTTGAAGAATGTGGGCGCTGATAGGAAGAAGATCAGGGACTACCTGGAGAATTTGAAAAACGTGCTTGGTATCAGCGGAGTATACAATATCTCCGCCCAGGATCATAACGGCCTATCCCGGAACGCCTTCATGATGGTTCAAATCGATGGTAATCGGGTCAAACTGGTAGACTAGACCGGTCCGGACTCTCGATTACATCGTTCCATAATCACCATAATAACGGTAATAGTAATTAGGGAGGGAGGAGATGGTTATTGAAAAGGTAGGTGTGGTAGGCTGCGGCCTGATGGGCGCGGGTATCACTCAGACGGCTGCTCAGGCGGGATATAAGGTGGTGGTAGCCGAGGCGAACCAGGAGGTGCTGGATAAGGGGTTAAAAAATATTCGCGGTTTGCTGGAAAGGGCGGTGGCCAAAGGTAGAACCAGCAAGGAGGAGATGGAAGGGATCCTGTCCAAGATAGAGGGGACCACCGACCTAGCTCAGCTCAAGGATTGTCAGCTGGTTATCGAGGCGGTGGTGGAAGATATGGCGGTAAAAAAGAAGGTGTTCAAAACCCTGGACAAGAGTTGCCCCAAGGAAACCATTCTGGCCACCAATACCTCTTCCTTGACTGTTGCCGAGACAGCCGCGATTACCCTGAGGCCGGATAGGGTGGTGGGCCTGCACTTTTTCAATCCGGTGCCGGTTATGAAACTGGTCGAAGTGGTGCGCACCATAGCCACCAGCGACGAGACCTTTAACGCGGCATACGAATTCGCTCGCTCTTTGGGAAAGGAGCCGATAGGGGTCAAAGACAGTTGTGGATTCGTGGTAAACCTGCTTTTGATTCCCTACCTCCTCTCTGCCATAAGGGCGCTGGAGCAAGGGGTGGCCAGCATCGAGGGTATAGATAAAGGGATGAAGCTAGGTTGCGGCTATCCCATGGGCCCGTTCACATTATTAGACTTCGTTGGCCTGGACACCACCTACCATATTGCCGGCATCATGTTTGAGGAGTTCAAAGAGAGGCACTATGCCCCTCCACCTTTGTTGAAGCGGCTGTACTTAATGGGCCATTTGGGCAGGAAAAGCGGGCGAGGGTTCTACGACTACTCCACCGATCCTCCCAAGGTCGTCTCCTTTTCCTAGCTTGGTAGCTGAGACGGTTTAAAACCTGGCTGGTTAGATTGGGGGTTGGTATGAAATACGATAATGTAGTTGTTGAGAAGCGAGACCGGCTTGCGGTGGTAAAGATCAACCGGCCGGATAAGATGAATGCCCTTAATGCCAAGACGGTGGAGGAGCTTTTTCAAGCATTTACAGACCTTAAGACGGATGATCAGATAGGCGTGGTTATCGTTACCGGAGCCGGGGAAAAGGCATTCGTGGCCGGAGCGGATATCGCCGAACTGGCCGCGTTAGCGCCGGTAAATGGAAGGGAGACTATCCGCAAGGGACAGGCTTTGTTCAACCTGATAGAAAGCCTGGGCAAACCGGTTATCGCTGCCGTAAACGGGTTTGCCCTGGGAGGCGGATGTGAGTTGGCTTTAGCCTGCACCATCCGGGTAGCCTCTGAGAACGCCAAGCTCGGCCAGCCCGAGGTAAGCCTGGGCCTGATGCCCGGATACGGAGGCACCCAGAGGTTGCCTCGCTTGGTGGGCAAGGGGAAAGCCCTGGAGCTTATCTTGACGGGAAAGACGATCGATGCCCAGGAGGCCTGGCGCATCGGGTTGGTTAACCAGGTGGTTTTGCCGGCAGAGCTGATGAAGACCTGTGAAGAGATGGCTAAGACGATGCTAAGCAAGGGCCCGTTGGCCCTCCGCTACTGCCTGGACGCGGTCAACCAGGGAATGGAATCGACTCTGGAAGCTGGCCTGGAGTACGAGGCGACCCTGTTCGCTATCCTCTGCGCCAGTGAAGATATGAAGGAGGGCACCCAGGCCTTCCTGGAAAAAAGACCGGCTAAATTCAAAGGCGAATGAAGGATGTTTCTGGGGGAAACCCTTTAAAAAGGGTTCTCCCCCACACCCCCTTCCTAAATTTTGACCTGGTTTGGATTGGCGCGGTCGCGCCAAGCCAAACAAACTAGAACGGGGCTAGGGGGTTCCAAGTGGGAGGGGCCCACGGCCCCGTCCCCCTTGGATATTTGGGGTTTTGTAGGGCTTAAGGTAGCGGCGATGGATTCGAAAGTTATGTCTCTTTCTGAGGCGGTTTCTCGTTTCGTCCACGATGGGATGAGCGTTGTCATGGGGACCGCGCTGGAGGCCCTGATCCCTTTCGCGGCCGGGTTCGAGATAATCAGGCAGGGCAAAAGGGATTTAAATCTGGTCGGGCCGATCTCGGATATCCTGTTCGATATCCTGGTGGGCGCGGGCGTGGCCAGGAAGATCAGCGCGGCCTGGCTGGGCAACGTAATTGCCGGCTCGGGCTATAACATTAGAAGGGCGGCAGAGCAGGGGGTGCCGGTTGAGGTTGAGATGGAGGACCATAGCAATTTTACCATCGCGCTGGCGTTAAAGGCTGGGGCCATGGCTGTACCTTTCCTCCCGACGAGGACAGCCCTGGGCTCAGACCTGGTTGGCTCCCACCTGGTGCCCATGAGTTGCCCGTTAACCGGGCAGAAGCTGATGGCGGTTAGAGCGCTTGAGCCGGATCTGGCCATTATCCATATGCAACGGGCTGATGATCAAGGAAATGGCCACCTCTGGGGCCATTCGGGTATAACTCAGGATGCGCTGCTGGCAAGCAGCGTCACCCTGGTAACCTGTGAGGAGTTGGTATCTGCAGATGTGATAAGGTCGGACCCGAATCGTTGCCTGGTGGGCGGCTTCAAGGTTAAGGCGGTAGTTCCCCTGGCGGGTGCCTGCCTTCCCTCATCTGCCCAGGGGGTTTGGAACCGGGACCATTCCTTTTATCTCGAATATCACCAGCAGAGCAAGAGCTTAACCGGGTTTCAAGACTGGTTAAAAAGATGGGTGCTGGATACCGACCACCAAGGCTTTCTCAAACTTCTGGGAAGCGAGCGTCTGGAGAGGCTAAAGGTTAAATCGCCGGCTCTGGCAGCATCGGTAGATTATGGGTACTGAGCGCCAGGGGGAACCCTTTAAAAAGGGTTCCCCCTAATACCCCCGCCTGAATTTGGGCCCTCTTTTGGTTTGCGCGGCGCGCAAATCAAAGGAGTCAAACGCCTGAAACTTGCTTTTAATACCTGACAAAATATAAAATGAACCTAGAGAAGCGCGCGAACCTGATCCCTCCTTGCTAGCTGGAGTGAGGTTATGAAGAACGCCGAGGTGGTCAATCTGTTTATGGAGATTGCCGATATACTGGATATTATCGGTGAAAGCTCGTTCAAATCCCGAGCTTATCGCAAGGCCGCCCAGTCAATAAAGAACCTGAGCCGTGATCTTTCCGAGCTTGACATAGCCCTCGGAACTGTAGTGGGTTCCATCTGCTCCCTTGGGCAACTTGCCGGGATAGAGAGTGGTCACGTTGGG
>JAZFTZ010000299.1:0-4621 GCA_036446955.1 Thermodesulfobacteriota bacterium | reverse complement strand
TTAAATATCGCTATGGATTCGGCGGTCGACTTTATTTCCAGCGCATGCAAAAGCTGGGACTCTATTCCAGCCGATATTCGCAAATAAACCGTAAAGTGGAAAAGGAGAACCTAAGGGAAATCTTTGCCCAAAAGTTGGTTTAAAGTCTAGGAGGATGATGATGAGGAGACATATAGGAAACCTTTTGTTCGCATTGGTAGGTTTAAGCATTCTGGTCGCGCCTTCGAGCTGGTCGGCTGAAAAAGTAAAGTTCGGCACCGGCGTCGCGGCTCACCCGGTGCAGGTCTTGCCCATCCTGACGGCTGAGGAAAAGGGGTTCTGGAAGAGCCAAAACGTGGCCGTGGACTGGATCCCCTTTAAAGGGGGCACGGCTATGTTCCAAGGCGTTGCCGGTGGCCACGTGGACATGGGAACAACGGTTTCCCCAGGATTTGTCCAGGCAGCTTCGAGAGGAGTCCCGGTTATCCTGGTAGTCGACCTGGGACAACGCTACCCGTTTTACCTTTGGGTAATACAGGACAGCCCCATAAAGCAGCCGAATGATATGAAAGGGAAGAAGATCGCCACCTCCAGGTTTGGCGGAGTGTCCCATGCCTATGGGCGCCTGGCCCTTAACGCCCTGGGCTTGAAAGGGAAGGTGGAGTGGATTGCCAGCGGCGGGTTAAGGAACACCATTGCCGCGTTTAAAGCCCGGCAGATAGATATCGCCGTCCTGACCAAGTACGCTATGACCCCGCTGATTTTAAATGGACAAGCCAGGGAGATCGTCGCCATACGCGATTATGTTCCCAAGGAATGGATCGACACCATGGTTTATGCTCGCACTGCTTTCGCAAAGAGTAACCCCAAAGAGCTAAGGGGCGTTGTAAAGGGCCTGCTGCAGGCGGGAGGCTTTATAAATGAAAACCCTGGCTGGGCGATAGAGAAGATAAAGTCCAAGTTCCGTTACACGGATGAAATGGCTAAGTTTACCTACAAGTTGCTCAAGTACGGCACTTCCGGAAAGATTAACCGAAAGGGGCTGGAAAACGTCAGGAACTTCTTGATAAAGTATGAGATCATCTCCAGAGAGAAGGCACCTGCTGTGGATAGATTGTTTACCGAGAAATTCATCCCCTAGTAACCTCTGCTGGTGATGTCTATCGGCTGCATTAGCATTTTGAGGCTTTGTCGGTCTGTCTGTGACCACAGCCGCGCCAAAGCAGGAGTGGAAACTCTATTATCGGAGAAATCATCTAGGCGGCGCGATTCGGCTCTCTCCCCTGGTTTTTCGCATATTTGCAGGTACCAGGGAAGGGGCAATTCAACATAAATTATGTGAGATGATTTGAGAGAACATTGCCACAATCGTGGAGGAAAGCGAAAGAAAAATGCCAACAATGGCCCAAATAAAACTCCGATTGCTTAAGCGCCTCATTCCTTCTTCTCCCTGCCTGCTAGGGCTTTGTTGAAAAAGAGCTAAAGAGAACAAGCTTCTATATTGAAAACAAGGAGGGGGTACGATCTTAAAGAGATCATTTATGGCATTGATGCCGGCAGTGATGATGGTCATCCTGATAAGCCAATTTTGTTGGGCCCAGGAAAAGCTGAAGTTTGCCGACTCATCCAGGGGGTCTATGGGGCAGGCGCTGCCGATTGCAACTGCCTTGGACAAGGGATTCTGGTGGAAACAGGGCCTGGAAGTGGAACATGTTTCCTTTAGGTCTGGGAGTCAGATGGGCCAAGCCATGGCCGGCGGGCACATCAAGATCGCGACTGGCACCAGCCTCACCACCATCCAGCAGATTGCCCGGGGCCTTCAAGTGCTAATGGTCGCCTCGGTGCGCGCGGGATCGGACTGGGGAATATGGGTGTCACCGAATGGCCCACTGAAGAAACCGGCGGACCTTAAAGGGAAGAAGATGGGCATCAGCCGGTTGGGCGGCACCTCCCATGCGATTGTCAAAATGCTGGCTAAGTCCCTGGGTATAGAAAAGGATTTGGATATAGTGGCCGTGGGCGGATTTAGGGCCCGGGTAGCCGGGCTGAAGACGGGCGCTATTGATGCCTTCCCTCAGGCGATGTCGTCGGCAGCTCCCTTGGTGGTCAAAGGCGGGCTTCGCCGGCTCATAGACATAGGGAATATGCTGCCCCAGCCCTGGATATACGGCGTGACCCTGGCCACCAAGGACTTCCTTCGAACAAAGCCGGAGACAGCCAGGAAGTCGGTGCGGGGCATGGTTTAAGCCATTGCCTTTATAAGAGCCAACCATGAGTATGCGGTCAAGATGACGATGTCCGTGGGAAGGTTCAGCCGGGCGGCAGCTGAACTGGCGTTGGAGGGAGCATTCTTCTCTAAGGACCCGGAGATAAAGCCCTCGGCGGTGGCCAGTGTGCGTAGCTTTTTGATTGACTATGATATTATCCGCGCCAGGGAAGCACCACCGGTGGATAAGCTTTATACTAATGAATTCATAAAATAGTCGACCTCATTTTTGCCTAAAGCAAATTCTCGGGAGATACGCGCTCCAAAGGTACAGTCGTGATTTGAGACTCGATAATTCGGGCCTGGCTCTTGAAAAGATACACTGTAATGGCTCAATAATGGAGCCAGCAGGCTACCAGATGCTTACCCACATCAAACAACGGCGGGTAATAGTCAGGGCAGTGGGGCATTCGGTACGGGCAGCGAGGGTGAAAGTGGCAGCCGCTGGGGGGGTCGGCGGGGTTAGGGACATCTCCTTTAAGGATTATCCTCTCCCGCTTCCTTCTCGGATCGGGCACCGGGACGGCTGAGAGCAAGGCCTCGGTATAAGGGTGTAAGGGGTTACGATATATCTCCTGGCTAGCGGCCAGCTCGACAACCCGGCCCAGATACATGACCGCCACCCGGTCACTGACGTGTTTTACTATCCTCAGGTCGTGAGATATGAACAGATAGGATAGTTGGTAACGCTCCTTGAGGTCCATTAGAAGATTGACGATCTGGGCCTGGATAGAGACGTCCAGCGCGGATACGGGTTCGTCGGCCACAATCAATTTGGGCAGGACCGCTAGCGCCCGGGCAATGCCGACACGTTGCCGCTGGCCGCCGCTGAACTCGTGAGGATATTTTCCCAGCGCGTCCTCTCTCAGTCCCACCTCCAACAATAGCTCCTTGACCCGGGCCGTCCGCTCTTTGCCCGAAGCCATGCCGTGAATTAACAGGGGTTCTCCCACGATATCTTTAACCGTCATGCGGGGGTTGAGCGAGGCGTACGGGTCCTGGAAGATGATCTGCATCTGGCGGCGCAACGGCCTGAGTTCGGCCCTACCCAAGTGGCTTATCTCCCGGCCGTCGAAATAAATCTCTCCCTGCTCGGGCTCCAGCAACCTGAGGACAGTCCGCCCCAGGGTGGATTTCCCGCAGCCTGATTCGCCAACCAGCCCCAACGTCTCCCCGGACGAAATATCCAGACTCACCCCATCCACCGCCTTGACAACCCCCTTGCGCCGGGTGAATAGACCCTGGCCCAAGGGAAAATACTTCCTTAGGTTGTGAGTCCTGAGCAACTCCATAGGTTGTTGTTCCCCAGAGGGATGGGGCCGAAGGCCCCTCCCTCTCCAACCCTCAAGTCCTGGGGGAGAACCCTTTTTAAAGGGTTTCCCCCAGCACCTTTGACTCCAGATTATTTATCATACCTTTACACATCTCACCCAATGTTTGGGCTTTATCTCCACCAGCTCGGGCTGCTGGTGGAGGCACTCCTCCCCGGCCTTATCGCAACGGTCCTGGTACAGGCAACCGGAGGAGTCAATGAACAGTTCTGGCAGCAGGCCAGGAATAGTCTTCAGCCTCTCTTTTTCCTCCTCCAGGCGGGGTATCGAATCCAGCAGACCCTGGGTATAGGGATGGGTGGGATTTTCGAATATTACCTCTACCGGTGCATACTCCATAACCTGACCGGCGTACATGATGATCACGTCGCTGGCCATTTCCGCAATTACCCCAAAGTCATGAGTTATCAGGACGACCGACATATGGAACTCTTGCCTCAGCCGTACCATCAAGTCCAGAATCTGGGCCTGGATGGTCACATCCAGAGCGGTGGTGGGCTCGTCGGCTATCAAAACCGAGGGGTTGAGACACAGCGCCATGGCAATCATCACCCGTTGCCGCATCCCGCCGCTCAACTGGTTGGGATAATCTTTAACCCGGTCTTCGGCATTGGGGATGCCTACTCTGTTCAGCATCTCCACCGTCCTTTCCCGGGCCTGTCGGCGACTAACCTTTTCATGTTCGATGATCGCTTCCATTATTTGGTTGCCCACGGTGAAGACGGGATTCAACGAGGTCATCGGCTCTTGAAATATCATGGATATCTCCCGCCCCCGAATCCGGCGTATCTCCTGGTTGGAGAGCTCAAGCAAGTCACGGCCCTTGAACAGGATGGAGCCATCAACTATTCGGCCTGGAGGGCTGGGTACCAGGCGCAATATCGACAAGGCGGTAACCGTCTTCCCGCAGCCGGACTCCCCCACAATCCCCAAGGTGGAGCCCTCAGCCAGGCTAAAGCTCACGCCATCGACCGCCTTGACCACACCTTTATCGGTGAAGAAATAGGTTTTCAGGTCGCTGACTTGTAAAAGGACTTGGTCCTGG
>JAZFTZ010000298.1:0-5695 GCA_036446955.1 Thermodesulfobacteriota bacterium | reverse complement strand
AGGTGGGGCTTGATTAAAGCAGGGTTTACCCGAAAGACAACGGCAAGCTTCCACAAAGACGCTCTTTTGACCGGTTCTCGCAAACGACAGAGGGAGAGCACCATATAGCAGAGGCGGTTTTGGGAGCACCAGATAAGGGATGAAGATGATTTTCAGGCCCATTGTGATTACATTCACTATAACCCGGTTAAACATGGATTCGTGAAAACTCCAAAGGATTGGCCCTATTCAACATTTCATAGATTTATTAAGGAAGGAGTATATTTAGAGGATTGGGGAGGTTCAGAGATAGTTTTTTCAGAAAATATTGGGGGCGAATAAGATGATGGGTATAAGCCCACCCTACAGAACTGCCAGCGGTGCGAATAAATGTCCCAAATGCGGTCTGTATAGTCCAGAGATCGCATCAAGATGCGACTGCGGGTACGACTTTCCGTCTGGGCAAATGAAGGATTCATACCTCAAAGCGCAACATTCAGTGCGTCCGTGGGTGCGATTCTGGAGTCGGCATCTTGACATCATTATATTTTCATTTGTTATCGGTTTCTTTTGGGACATTTTTATGTCGTCGCTTCTTGACCTTCCAGCTTTCTATCTCGGCCTTTTAGTTCTTTTTGTATGGGTTTTTGTTGAATCGGACTTGCTTAGCATCTGGGGTACCACTCCGGGTAAGTGGCTCCTGAGGGTAGAACTAAAACACGCAAATGGGAACAGGCCCAAATTCTCCGCGGCACTAAAGCGAAGTTTTGCGGTATGGCTCAAGGGTCTAGGTTTAGGCCTCCCAATAGTTTCACTTTTTACGCTTGCTGTCAGCTATGGCCGCTTAACCAGAGAAGGGACCACTTCTTGGGATAAAGACGGCCACTTCACGGTTACGCACAAAAAGGTCGGAGTGATAAGAACGATAGTCGCTATTGCGATATTTGTTGGATTCTCTGTCATGTTAGCCTTAAGCCAAGTAAAGCAAGGGGGCCAATAGGGTAGCTCCTCGAAAGCCCGGTCCTGGCAGGTTGCGGCCCCTTTCCTTTTCCCCCATCAACCCTTGACCAGTTATCTAGGGTGGCCACAGCCCACCATGAAACGGTTTTGGTAATTGGGGAGGAATAAGTTGGTGGGCCGTGCCCACGCCACACAATCTATTTGAAGGCGTTCCTGCCCAGACCCCTTTCCCAAGGTTTGAGATAGGCCTGGAGTCAGCTCGAAAGCGCCACTCCAGGCCTAGGACAAAGTTTAGGAAGGGGGTGTGGGGGAGAACCCTTTTCAAAGGGTTTCCCCCACACTCACACTCCCATCACCCCAGAAACCGCCTTATCCAGGCGGCGCGGACGATATGTTCCTGGAGGTTAGCCAGCTGGTGGCCGCCTTCATTCAAGTTATTCATGATCAGGGTGGTCAATTCCCGGTGTTCCTGATTTGGCTTAAAGTCCACCAGGCCGGCGGCGCGCTCCAGCTTTTTGGCCAGGGTTCGGGGAAGGTGGGCTAGGTTATCAGGGTTGAAGAAGGCGAGTGCGTCGCTTAGGTCCTGGTGAAAATTTTTGTAAACCTCCTGGATATATTTAATGTCTCGGGCACTGACGGCGCTCAGGCCCAGCATCTCTGGAGGAATGCCCAGCGAATAAAGGCTGCAACAAAAGGTTATGGCCCGGGGTAGAGATAACTCTCCTACTGCCCGGGCGTAGCCGAACAGGCCGATGTGCAACTTCCTCTTTCTTCTGGCAGGAACGTGTTTGGACAGCTGATTAACCAGCGGAGCCAAGACCCTTATCTGGCTGCTGTACTCGCGCGCGGACTTATCTATAATTTGAACAGCTCTGCGTTCATCTACAGGTATGGGCTCCCCTCTTTTCGTCTTTTTTATCTTGTCAATACCGTCCTTCACATCCTTTTCCGGATAATCGTATTTGAAGGCCGACTGGATGGTGAAGGTCTGAACGCTGGGGTAGCCATTCAGGCAGTTCTCCACGTTAATGGGTCTAAGGTTGCCCCGGAAAGGAGCCGAGCCGACCCCCAAGATCGGCAATATGGGTAAGCCAAGCTTCCTTTCCAATTGATAGAGCCTCTGGAGAGCGATCTTATTCAGCACGACTGCCCCCAGGCAGCCGTAGTTCTCGGCCGGGTCGCTTCGGGCCAGAAACACTCGTTGATAGTCAAGCCGCTTGCCTTTCAGATATTGCTTTATTAACTGGTCCGCCTTTAGCAGCCGCTCCTTATCCTCCAACAGGGGAATGACGTTTATCCGATCGGGTTTGAACTGACCTATCCAGTCGGAGATTCTCAGATCCCCCTTGAAGAATCTCTTCTTTTGCTTTCCTACCACAAAGTTCTTGTAATAAAGATAGACCCGGTTCAAGCAGCGGTGCGAGGAGACCATAGGCAGGATGACCTCGAATATAGGGGCCACCTCCTCCTGGTAAAAGATCTGGGCCATATCAAAACTGCGGGGGATGCCGTCTAAGGCCTCCAGCAAGATCTTAGCCTCATCTCTTTCCACCGTGGGATTGGGCACCCTCAAAGTTACAAAAACGTCTCGGCCCAGGATGTTATCCCTGAAGAAATGCTCATATTTAGTCAACAATTTCTTGATTACAAAATTATCTACCTCCTTGCCCTCGCAATCCCACATCTGCTCCTCACAGCCCAGGTGAGAGAAGACGTAGAAAGCCTCCTGAATCTCGTCCTCGCCCCCCAGAACTGAATTCTGAGCGAAAAAGGGGGTGCTTACGTTATCCGGATGTTGGGTGCTCATGCACCGAGGGACCGCTATCATTCATCATCCTGAAGGCCGGCAAGGAGCACATGGCGGCCCAAGGGAACCACGTCACAATACAAAGAAAGGGATTTCACAAAGCAGCGATTTTCACAAAGGCCACCGGAGAGATAAATCTTCTTTGGCCTTTGGACAAATGTAAAGATGTTATAGGCCAACCCATGGACGAACCGGCTCACTGCCTCCTCAACCGGGCTGCCCTTTATGATAGAGTCGAATATCCTCTCTATGCCAAAGACGGCACAGGTCAGGCTTATCCTTTTCTCCGCCACCGGCAGCTCAGCAAAATCTATATTATAATATCGGCCCAGAAGCTCCAGGGTGAAGCCGGCCGCCGCGCCACAGCTTTGGTTCCAGTCCAGCCCCCTAGACCTTCGCCCCACAAACCGGCAATATTTGATGTCCCGGGCGCCTACATCCACCACGGCAAAATTGTCCTCATCCACCAGCCTCAGTGCGCCGTGAGCCAGAGCGAGAATCTCATTCTTGTACCTTTGCGCCCGCTCCTTGGCCATGTGGCCGGTAGCCACATCGAAAATCAGAGAAGACCTCTGAACCAACTTTCTGGTTTCCTCCAGACGGTAACTGCCGGTATCGGTCTCCAGGGTCTTGGCCCAGCAAGACCCAAAATCAGCCAAAAGCATCTTACTCCTTTTCTGGGGGAGACCCTTTACAAAGGGTCACCCCCAGAAAAGGATTTCCCACATATCTCATACCAGCTTTATAAACGCCTCCACTTTAGCTATTGTGCTCTGAGTGATCTGTCCGTCGGCATCAACGCACATCCCGCCATATTTCTCGGCCAAATATTTTGCCAATTGCTGCTTAGGGCAAAAGGCCTGAGTGTAAAAGACCGTGGGCACCCCAGGGTCCACGTAGGTCTCCAGCCGTATATCCGCTGGCCGACCTGCCTCGACACACCTGGTCCATCCATAGATGTGAGTGCTATCCGGGAAGAGCTCCAAAAGGGTTAAATCATGAGGCGGCACCCCCCAAAAACCCAGGCTGGGCTCACACTCGGGATATTGTTCCCTGTCCGGGGTATGGACCGTATCCATTATTTTCAATACCTTCTCCACAACGGGAAGGACAGATTTAGCGATATTAATCGGCCGGGCTTTACGCACCCGGGTATTTCTGGTCTCCACCACCTTGAACCCCAGGTCTTTGAGGATGGCCGCGGCGAACCGCCCCCCATCGCACTTCTCCTCGCCCACCGAGGCTATAATCAAACTGAGCTGGGGCCGGAAAAAGATGGCATTATCGATGATGTTAGTTATTATCTGGCAATAGGCCTCAGGAACCACCTTGGTATCCGGGCTGCCGAAATCCACATCCAAATCTAACAGTTCCTGGCCTAGTATCCTCCGAAAGTGCTCTATCACTGATAAAGGAGGATGGCCGTAATAACCAATCTTCTTCATAGCCGCTGCGTCCGCATATATGAAAATATTAACAGAACAGCCGACCACTATCAACGGCAGTGAATCTAAGCGGAATCCAGGGGGACGGGACCGTGGGCCCTCTAGAAAGGCAAAAGTTTGGGGGAAACCCTTTGTAAAGGGTTCTCCCCCAAACCCCCTTCCCAAACTTTAGGTTATGTTTGGATTGGCGCTACTTTGCCAATCCAAACAAACTAGCTCGGGGCCAGGGGGTCCTGGGGAGGGGCCCATGGGCCCCTCCCCAGGTGGGCTTAAGAGGCAGAACCTAGCTCATGCACTATTGAGCTGAGAACGTCCTTAGTGAAGGAAACAAAACCAGCGTAAAAGGGGTGGCTAGCCGCGGCCGCCACCTGGTCGCAAAAGAATGGGATCCATTGGGTTGCGTGGTCGGAGAGAAATTCCGTCTGAAGCCGCCGCTTGTTAAGGGCTAACTCTTCTTGCCCCTTACCCCAGTGGTCGGCCTCGGCAACCGCCAGCCGGCTGAGAAGCTCCAGCTCGGCACCGACATGGTCAGGAATGATACCGGAATCCTCAGCCAGGGCAAAGCCGCACCGTTCGTAAAATCGCTTAACCTCCACGGTGTATTCCCCCCAAAGGCGTGCCTCGCCCCGCTGTAAGGACTCATAAGGATGGATGTGCGGGCCGGGCCCAATGAAGAGCCGGGCGTACTCCACCCATAAATCTTCCTGGAGTGGTTCCAAGGGCGTTGGCTGGTCTTCGTTAAACAGGACGTAGCCGAGTCCCCTCATCTGCTTCAGGAAATCGGAGGCTAACAGCTCTTCAAGGAAAGCAACGGTGGGCTCGCGCAGGAAAACGCTGGCCAGGATGCCCAGGATATTGCCTCGCTGGCGGGCCTCTTTTTCCCTTGTCTTTGCCGCGGTTTCCAACATGGAACCTCAAAAAGGAAGGGAGGAAGCCGAAATCTCAGCTCCCTCCCCCGTCCTCCTATCCAGCTAAGCCTTCTCTACCTTAACAACGGTGTCCATCCAACGCAGTGCCCCGGCTACCGGGTCCGGGCTGTTGGGTATAATCCAGTTCGGATGCACGCCGTGGTCCGTCCACCAGGGCTTCTCGTCTTTCTTGTCCGGGAAGACCGCCTTGCCTGAGGCATACCGCCCGTAGGCCCAGTGGCCGCAGTGATGGGAGATGGCAATCACCTTGGGGTGGACCCCTTCGGTAACCCGAGCCTTGATGACAATCTCTCCTATCGGCGATTTCACCCGAATCTTATCGCCGTTCTTGATCCCCCGGGCCTTGGCTGTATCGGGATGTATCCAGGCCGGGTTGGAATGGTAGATCTCTGAGAGAAGCTTGCAGTTTTGCGTCCGGGAATGGGTCTGGGCGTTTACCTTAAAGGTAGTTAGGACGAGCTCATTCGGACGCATCTTTTCATGCTCAGGCACTGGCACGTACGAGGGCATCGGGGTGAAACCCTTGGCCTTCAATGAGTCAATCTTTCCTATGAAATTAGAGTAGACCTCCAGCT
>JAZFTZ010000297.1:0-10824 GCA_036446955.1 Thermodesulfobacteriota bacterium | reverse complement strand
GGCCGCTTAAGACCATTTTAGATGATCTGGAGAAAGAATTGATTAGCAAGGGCTTGGGCGTGCTTTCTTCCCACAAACTGGGAAATCTGGCCTGGCCTAGAAAGCTGGAAATAGGCGCGGCCATCAACCGGTTACGGGGCTTAAAGGTGGTCTGAGAAGCTCGGCTTCTTGGGATGATCCTGCCCGGGGGACGTGGCCGCGGGCAGGCATTGACAGGCCGGCGATGTTCAGGGATAATACAAAAAGGATGAATCACTCATCTTCCAGGAATTAAGCCCGAGAGGGGAAAAGTGGCCGAAGGGGGCAAGCAGAAAATTCTAAAGAGAATAGTGCCCAATATCGGGGTTGAGGGTGGCCAGGTAAGGATTGAATGTACCTCATTCCCGGTCAGTGAGTATAGCAACTGCATACTGAAGTTCGCAGAAACACCCGCACCTCTTTCCATAGTAACCAGCCGTTTTGTGGTGACGGAAATCCCTTCCGGCGCCGAGTCCGGGCCGGTGACGCTGACGGTGGCAGGCAAGGAGACAGATGGCATATATTTCAAAGTGGGAACTCGTATTGCCTCGGACTTGCATTGTGTCGGCAATCCCGCTTACGACGCTGATGGTAACCTGCTGCTTACCTTCAGCGGGTCTCGGGGCCAAAAAGTAGCCGTCACCGTTTTTAAGTTCGATCCTGATGGAAAAATACATCCTTTTATTTCCGACATAATGAATCCAACCGGAATCGCCCTAGCACCCAATGGCAAGGTTTACATAACCAACCGTTTCGACGGTAGCTTATATGAGGTTAGTCGCAAGGGCGAAATCCGGGTATTCGCCGAAGGACTAGGGGTGGCTACCGGCCTGGCTATCGACCAGGCAGGCAATATATTCGTCGGCGACAGAAACGGCACTATCTTTAAGGTGGATGAGTCGGGCACGGCCCGAAGTTTCGTCAAGCTGCCCCCAAGTGCGTCTGCCTACCACCTGACCTTTAGTCCCGAGGGAGAGTTGTTTGTTTCCGTCCCTACCTTATCCACTCGTGATAGCATTCAAAGAGTTTCTTCCAAGGGAGAGATCACCCCCTTTTTCACCGGCCTCAATCGTCCCCAGGGCTTGGCCTTCGACGAACATGGCAATCTCTATGTAGCAGCTTATCTGGGTGGAAAGGGAGGGGTGGTGAAAATCACCCCCCAAAAAGAGGCCTCTCTGGCAATAGCAGGTTCCAATATTGTCGGCTTGGCTTTCGATAACAAGGGAGACCTAATATTGACCAGTTATCAGGCCGCGTTCTCCGTTCCCCTCGGGGTCAAGGGGGCCCGTTGATGTCAACTGGGACGTTTCCCACTGAACCCAAGAGAGAAAGACAGGAAAGCTGTTTTTTATGGTGAGGGTTTTACCGTTTACCTTGATAAACGGGGATATTATCAATTATCGGAGGTGAAAGATGGCTAAAATTTGGTTTGTTCAACAGGGAGAATGGCCAACTGACAAACCGCCTGCCCAACAATTAGCTTTTCCTCAATGCACAACCAAGCTGGGACCTTTATGTTTCCTTGGGGAACTACCACCCGCGCCCCGGGTCAATGACGATGACGAAAGGCTGACCCTGTTCAAAGATTCCGGCTATGTCCTTATCGAGGGCGGAGAAGACGAACTCAAAGGCTCGCTCGATTGGCGGGCGGGGTACTATATTGCCTCCTTCGCTCCTGATGAGGCCAAAAAACGCCTGACCGATTAGGAATAACCAAAGGCCAGCCAGGGAATAGTTTGGTTTGGAGGGGTTGTTTAACTGCCGCGCTGAACCGAATAACCAAAAACTTGGCCAGTGCCGCACAAAGGGGGCTTACACCACAAAACAGGTATGTCGCCATGGATAGCTATAACCTAGCCGCGTTTGAAAAAAAGGAACAACAATTCAAAAACTTCAGAGATATCCTCTCCGTGGGAAGCCGGGCCCCGAAGTTCATAGCCTGGACCCTGGAGCGCGAAGAAGTGAGGCTCTCCGACTTCAAGGGGAAGAGCCATCTGGTTCTCGAGTTTGGCAGCATAACCTGACCTCCCTTTGTGGCGGAGGTCTCGCCGCTTAACCAGCTATACCACCGCTATAAGAACCGGGGGTTCCAGTTCTTCACCATCTATGTACGCGAGGCTCACCCCGGCGAGAAGGTCAGCGAGCATACCACCTTTTCGCAGAAGGTCTCTCGGGCCGAAAGCTGTAAGCAGGAGGAGGAGATATCAGTTCCAGTTCTGGTGGACTCCCTGGATGGTCAGCTGCATAGGGATTACGGCCTGCTGCCCAACATGATCTATGTGATAAACCGGCAGGGGATCATCGTCTATAAATCGGACTGGACCGATGCCGAGGAGCTGGAGGGCCTGTTTGAAAACATGACCCGCTGGGAAGAGGCCAAGAGTAAGGGAAGGCACTTCAGGGTCTCATATGCCCAGCGTCTCCGATACGTTGAGGATGACCCAGAGACAAGGAAGCGGGTTTACCAGCGGGCCGGGGAAAAGGCGGTAAAGGATTACAAGAAGGCCACCGGCAGGAACCCATTCTGAGCCCGGGGGCGGCTAGCCCCGCAACTGTAACTTCCACAGTTTGTC
This sequence comes from Thermodesulfobacteriota bacterium, assembly GCA_036446955.1. Classification (GTDB taxonomy): domain Bacteria; phylum Desulfobacterota; class JAZFTZ01; order JAZFTZ01; family JAZFTZ01; genus JAZFTZ01. Next base: position 8,233 of record JAZFTZ010000297.1, on the reverse strand, counting down.
AATTTCCTCCTTGGCCGGTAAAGAGCTTTGCGCGCCTTGCCGGGTCACGCTCAATGCCGCCGCGCAGTTGGCATAGAGGGCGGCCTCATCCAAAGGTCGCCCGCGCGCCAATGCCGCAGCTAAAGCCCCGTTGAAGGCATCACCCGCCGCGGTACTATCCACTGCATCGACCTCGACTGCATTTATATGGAGACTGAAATCGTGGGTAACGACCAGGGCCCCTTCTCGACCCATGGTGATAATCACCGCACTTGTGCCCCAGCCCAATATCTCCCTGGCCGCGTTTTGCGCGCTGGGAATATCGGTTATTGGCATCTGTGTCAACGCGGTGGCTTCGGCCTGGTTAGGCGTGATAATATCCACCAGCGGGTAAATGTCGCTGGCAAGGGGGCGTACGGGCGCGGGGTCCAAGATGGTGGTAGCCCTTGCCTGACGGGCCAGTTTCAAGACATGAACCACCGTCTCCATAGGTATCTCTAACTGCACCATTAGAACTCCGACCCCCTTCATTATCTCTGGCAAAGACTGCATCTCGGCGGGCCAAAGCCGGGCATTTGCGCCCGGGGCCACTCCAATCAGGTTCTGTCCCCCCTCTCCTACCATTATGAAAGCCGTCCCCGAGGGCAACTGAGGATCTTGGACCAATCCCCCCAGTCCCACCCCCAACCTCTTGAGGCCATCCACCGGGGTTATCCCCTGGTAATCTTTCCCTGTTTTTCCAATAAATTCCACCTCGGCACCGGCCAGCTTGGCCGCCGCGGCCTGGTTCGCACCCTTGCCCCCCAGATGAACGGAATATTCGCCCTCGGTAACCGTCTCTCCTGGCCTGGGCAAACGAGGAAGCTTAATCACCAAATCCAGATTGCAGCTGCCCACTACCACTGCTTTGGACATATCGAGCCCCCTTACTCATCGAAATATGTTTTTGCAGGTTAGACGTCCCAATATCCATCGGGACTCCTCTCGATTCCCCAGGTGCCTTACTCTTGGATTTGCCCCCGCATCTGTGGGGGCAAATCCAAGGCCAGCCCAAAAAGTTTAGGAAGGGGTTTTAGGGGGAACCCTTTTTAAAGGGTTCCCCCTAACCCTCATCCAATCAAGCCAAATCGGCTCTAACCCAGAGTTCTTGTAAGAAATAACTCCAGAAACCTATCTGAGTCCACCTCCAAACACACCTTGGCGTTAGCCTTTCCCTCGGCCGCGGGCCTGAGGTCGGCTATGGTCATGCCTCTGGCCGGACCGGCACTGGTCTCCACCTGGACAAAAACCTCTCGGGTGGCTACCAGTGAAGGGTCCAGAGCAACCGCCACCGCCAAAGGATCATGCAGGTAACAGCCGGTCAGTTTGGCTTGCCGGTGCACATCAAAATAATGGCGGGTGCAATCTGCAAGGAAGTTGGAGACCGGACCCTTCTGCTTGGCCCGACTTTCGAATACCTGTCTAGAAAGCCGCACCTGCTGGGTAACATCCAAGCCGACCAAAGTAATATCTACCCCACTCTCTAACACTATGGCCGCGGCATGGGGGTCGCAGTAAGCATTGAACTCCGCGGCCGGCGTTACATTGCCGGGCACAGAGATCGCTCCCAGCATGGCAATTATCTTCTTCACCGCGGCCGCGGCTTGACTATCGATGAGCAAGGCCAGGGCCAGATTAGTCAATGGCCCCAGGGTTATAATCGTTATCGCGGCCGGATTTGCCCGGATCGTCCTTAATATGGCTTCCGCGGCGGCCAGCCGGCTTGGTTCCACTCCTTCAGCCGGGGGGTACTTGACCGGGTCGATATCGCCCAATCCATCTTCACCGTGGACGCCTCCGGAATCAGCCAAGGGGTACTTCAGCGGCCGGCTGCTTCCCCGGGCTATCGGGACATCATGCCTCCCCAGTACACCCAGGATGCGTAGAAGATTTGCGGTTCCTTGCTCCACTGAGACGTTTCCGGCCACAGTGGTGATAAGCTCAACATCCAACTCAGGCGAGTTTAGGGCAAGGATAAGCGCGAGGGTATCATCCACCCCAGGGTCGGTATCAATAATTACTCGCCTTAACATGACCTGTCCTTATACTGGACATGCAAAGCTCAGCGGGCACTTCCGCTTACCTATCAGGTCCCAGCACCACCACCATGCACCTGGACGAGCACGAAACGGTTGCCGCAAGGGTCCTCAAAGCAGGCTTCCACACCACCCCAGCTCTGTTTTTCCGGCTTCTTTATAAACTTGACCCCTCGGCTGCTAAACTCCTTGTAGGTGGCCTCAATATCCTCAGTATCGAAATACCAGAGCCTCACCGATCCGATCTCCGCCTCAGCCTTGCTGGCATCCTCACCCATTATCTCGGGCATAGGCTTTAACAGGGCGATATGGGTTTGGCTCCCCTTGGGCGCCACCGTCAGCCAGCGAATACCAGGACCCATGGGATAATCGATGCGCTTCTCAAACCCCAGCTTTTCTGTGTAAAAGGCCAGTGCCTGCTGCTGGTCACGAACAAAAATCGTAACTATACCCAGGTGAGTTATCATAATATCTCTCCCCTCTTGCCCAAGAGTTAGCCCAGTTACCGTTTGCCTCAGCCGTGAGGCAACCTGTTCTCTATCAGCTTATATCATAATAACACCCTGCTGATTCAACCTTAACCCGAACGAGTGGGGAAAATCACCCACAGCCAATCTTAAGGGAAAAATGCCAGAGAGAACCAAGATAGATTCTTGTAACCAAAATTGACAGGAAAATTAATTAAGATACAATTATCACATCTAATTTTACATAATTGGCCATTATTTTACCAATTTTTCCTACTATTTCCTGTGTTTGTCCTTCATTTGCTCATATCAGCCTTGCTTTCGCCGCTGAAGGATGTTATCTTATTAGCACTCGGCAAAGAAGAGTGCTAATTAAGGAGGCGCTAGCATGCAGTTTCCCGCGGTGAGCCATGCGCTTAGTTGTTATTTGGCGGAGATAAATAGATTCCCGCTTCTATCCCGGGAGGAGGAGTGCGAGCTTGCTCTCCACTTACGGCAGCAAAACGACTTGGACGCCGCTCACAAACTAGTTTGCAGCAACCTGCGTTTCGTGGTCAAAATCGCCACCGAGTACCGCCAGTATGGTTATAACCTTCTGGACCTAATCCAGGAGGGCAATGTCGGACTGATGATGGCGGTAAGAAAATTCGACTCCACCCGAGGGGTTAGGCTGATCTCGTATGCGGTGCGCTGGATACGGGCGTACATTCGGGAATTCATCTTAAAGACCTGGAGTTTGGTTAAGCTGGGCACTACTCAGGCTCAGCGAAAGATTTTTTACAAGTTGGGCCAAGCCCAAAGGGCCCTCCCTTACGAAGACTTTAATTATGATAAGGTAGCGGAAAAAATGGGGGTTTCGACCTCTGAACTCAAGGAGATGGAGGTCAGAAAACAGGAACGAGACCTTTACCTGGACGGGGCTCTGGCCGAGGAAGGGTCAGCCACCCATCTGGATATGTTGGCTGATAACCGGGCCAACCAAGAGGAGCTCTTGGCTGACCGGGAAAATGATTTAGGGATTAAGTCCCAGGCCAAAGATCTCTTGCGCGTCCTTAACCCCAGGGAAAGATTCATCATAGAGAACAGGATAATGGCTGGCAAACCCATGACATTACAGGATATTGGGGGCCGTTTCGGTATATCCCGGGAGCGGGTCAGGCAGATAGAAAAGACCGTACTGACGAAACTGAAAAGAAGGTTCCAAGAGACTGGACTGCAATAACCAATAAGAATCTCTGAACACCATCCTCTCATCAACACTCAATCCCCATGAGACGCAGCTTGGAACCTCTCAGCAGCCCGGGGTCGTGGGTGTTATCGTGGGGAAAACCTTTTCTGGGGGGGGCCCTTTACAAACGGCCCCCCCCAGAAAAGGCCCGGGGGCCCGTCCCCCTGGAAAAACTGAATCTCAGCGAAAAAGCCGCGGCCAAGTTGGGATTATAATATATGAGCGATTTAACATAATTTTAATGGGGGAAGGTTTATGAAAGCAGTGGCCTTTTACGAACATGGAGACCTAGACAAACTTAAGTATGTTGACCTGCCAGAGCCGGAGATATCAGCTGATGAAGTGCTGGTCCGTGTGCACGCTTGCGCGCTCAACCACCTGGATATATGGGCCCGCCAAGGCATGCCTGGGGTAAGCCTTCCCCTACCCCATATTCTGGGCTCAGACATTGCCGGGGAAGTGGTCCGGGTGGGAAGCCTTGCAGCTGGAATTGAGCCCGGGCAAAGGGTCCTGATCGCTCCCGGGCTATGCTGTGGCCGATGTCAGTACTGTCTTTCCGGCTCCGACAGTCTTTGCCAAGATTACAAGATAATCGGTTTCCAGGTTAATGGCGGCTATGCTGAATATGCCAAAGCACCCGCGACCAACGTCATACCCATCTCCACCACCTGGAGCATGGAAGAATGGGCCGCGGTCCCTTTGGTCTTTCTCACCGCCTGGCACATGTTGGTAACCAGGGCGGGGCTGAAGCCAGGAGAGACGGTCTTGGTGCAGGCTGCCGGAAGCGGCATTGGCAGTGCGGCAGTCCAAATAGCCAAATATTACAATACCCGGGTTATTGCCACTGCCGGGTCGGACGAAAAACTTAAAAAGGCCAGCGAGCTGGGAGTTGACGAAACTATAAACTATCAGAAGGAGGATTTTGTCGCCCGGGTCAGAAAGCTAACTGACAATCGGGGTGTCGACGTGGTCTTCGAGCATCTGGGCTCTGAAGGGTTTGAAAAATCCCTGCTCTGTCTGGCTAAGGCAGGAAGGTTGGCCACCTGCGGGGCAACCTCGGGTCCCACGGCCAGCCTGGATCTTCGCTATCTGTTCATGCTTCAGGCATCCATTGTCGGCTCCTATATGGGAGGGAAAAAGGAACTGCTTGATGTATTGAAACTTGTAGAAAGGAAGGTCTTCAAGCCGGTAGTGGATAAAGTCTTTCCTCTGGCCGAGGCAGCTCAAGCTCAAAGGAGAATGCTGGAGAGACAACAGTTTGGCAAGCTAGTGCTTAGTTGTATCTAAATAAGACCCCGGCGCCTAAGGTCTTCAGCCATATGGCCCAGACCCAGGTCGGTCAGGCCAGCGCAGGTCGGCAGCCCCGTGTCCGGATGCCAACCCCGTTCTTGGTAGTAATCCGTAAATAATCTCTCCACCTCAGTCCGGCCAAGAACCCTGTTGGTGTAGTCCCGGAGTGCGACTCTTTTCTTGCCGGCGATCAAAGGCTCAAAGAAAACATCGGGAAAACGGTCATCCTGCCGGCCAAATCCCTCTCGGATATTAGCGGCCTTGAGCACGGTCCAGGCCCGTTCACCAGCGCGCATCAATTCCTGTCCGGTCTTATTCCAGCCACTGGCCGCGGCATATAGCTCGGCCAGGTCGTCTAGCGAATAGACCTGAGTCACCGGCTGTCTGACGCATATTCCCAGGCAACTGCACAAGGAGTACCAATCCTCTGCGTATCTGGTCAACCTGGCGATATTCACCCCATCCTCAGGGCAAATCCTCTCCCTGGTGTTCTCTTCAACCCCTAAACGGGCTAAATATCTCTTGAATTGATCCGGTTTCCGACCGGGCAAATAAGCCGGGCTGTTTCCAGGCACACCGTAGGAGCCGCGCGGGTTTACCGCTTGAGATATGGCCATGCCGTCAAACAATTCCCGAGGGTCACGGTAGGGGTCAAGTCCTTTGATTTCAACGGCATATTTTTTTGCTTGGGGCCCAAACCTGGCTATCACCGCGCCAAATCCTTCCGCCAGCATATCCCCTATCCCCTCCCGGTTCAGGATCATTTTCAGCAAGCAGGAAACCGTCTCCGGGTCCCTTTTTAATCTCATCCCATCGGTGTCGCTTTGCTTAATGATGCTGGCCTCGTACAAGTCTACGGCGAACTCTATCAGCCCGGATGCCATCCGGTCATCCAAGCCATTGCGGTTGCACAAATCGCGGCAGGCCATTGCTTCTTCCAGGCTGGTCATGTTGAATCGGGCGCCCCAAATCTCGGCAGCGGCCAGGGCAGCGGAGAAGGGCAGCGCGCGATCAGCTAATTTAACGATGGCTTTGCAAGCCACTGGGCAGGAGGGACAGGCGCGGGCAACCTGCCACAAGGCCTCATAAACCTCGGGGCCATAAGTCCGTTCAAGGCCCTCATCCAGGTCCAGCTCTCGAAAACCTTTGACCAAGAACCCCTTTCTTCCCGCCAAAAAACGGGCGACCGCGGGCCCGTACTTCAACCAGGAATCACGATAGGGTAACCCGGCCAACCCCTGCAGCAGCGCGTCCGCCTTCTTAGCGAATGCTATCGGGGCCTGCACCGATATGGATTTCTCTCCCCGGGCTACAATGGCTTTAACCCGCTTGCTAGCCAGAACGGCACCCAGCCCGCCCCGGCCCAGGGTCGATATTTTGTTTACCAGGCAGAAGGAGGACTTGACCAACCTCTCGCCAGCTGGCCCCAGCGCGATTACTTGAGACTCATCCCCATATCTCTTCCACAGCTCATCAGTGGTCTCAAATATATCCTTACCCCACAGGTCATCGGCATTCTCCAGCTCCAGTTGGTTGTCTATTATCTTGATCACCACCGGTCGGCTCGCCTGTCCCCGGATAATCACGTGGTCGAAGCCGGCCGCTTTAAGCATGAAGCCGAATCCGCCGCCCGAGGCAGAACCGATCGCCTGAGTGGTCGGATACTTGGTGGTAGCGAAAAAGCGGGAGGAGGCCGGTGCCTGAGTGCCGTTGAGCATACCGGCCCCTAGAATGACCGGGTTGTCCGGTGAAAGGGGATCGATGCCGGGAGGGATAAGGTCATAGGCCAGGCGGTTATTTACGCCGAAGCCGCCCAGGAAATCACGGCACAGCTCCTCAGCCAAGGGCTCTCTCTTTGCCTCTCCGGTGGTCAGGTCGATATGCAAAATAAAGTTTGCGTAACCCTTAGCCATCCTCAATCCAACTCCAGGGCACCGTATGTACAATGGGTCACGCACACGAAGCAGTTGTCGCAATTCTCGGCAAAGGATATATTGAACTGCTCTCCAACCGGGTTGCGGTAAATCCGTATCAAAGACAGGCCGGCGCTAAATTCGTTAGCGGTCTGAAGCGAGCAGGAAAGCTGGCAGAGCAGACAGCCCACACACTTGCCCGAATTCACCCGACCCCTAAAAATTTGTTCTCGGCTTCGATTCAAGCTAGCTAGTCCAGTAAGGGACTGACTTAAATCCCAAGATAGCTCCGGTAATAGCTGAAGAAAATAAAAAGCAAAGCAGCTCCGCTGACCAAAACAAGGCGTATCAATCTTCGTCGTCGAACTGGCCGCCGGGACAGGGCCAAATACCAGGAAAGCCCCAGAAAGACGAAGGCTAGTGGAACAAAGAAAACCCGGTAGGGTGAAAAAGATGCCGCCAGACCGCTACCGGCCCCACCGAGGCCGGCTAAGAGAAGTGGGCCAATTCATCAAATAGTTGACAATATGCTGGCGCCCAATGACCCCAGGTCAGAGGACCAGAGCTTCATCACTTTTCCTCCAAGGCATACGACCGGAACTCATAAGTCAGGGTAAATTCCCGGCCGCAATGGGTTATCTTTGCGCCCGGCTCAACGTCTTCAGCCAGCACCAGTACCTTGTCGCAAACCGGGCAGCTTACCCTGGCCGCCTCTTCAGCCACCAGCTTCCCATCTCTTTGCTTGACCCTTAATTCCAGGCCGGCGCAGTCGGGGCAACCGATCAAATCACCCGGGCCGACACCCTCGGGCAAGATAATCAACTGGTTACAGTCAGGACAATGAACCTGCTTATTGGGACCCACGACCTTCTCTCCTTATAGATTCCCTGCTGGCAACGAAGTCTTTACCCTCCCGTCAAACCATTGACCTAAGACCTGTCCTAAGTGAGACCGAGCAGGCGCTGCAATTTCCCCCGGTCGAAACCGACCATCAACTCACCATCCACGGTTATCACCGGGACAGCTCGCTGGCCTTCGGTCAATTCCATCATTTTCTTCAGCGCCTCGCTGTCCTTGGTTACATCGTAGTCGGTGTAAGTCACTCCTTTAGACGAAAGAAACTCTTTCGCTCCCTTGCAGGCACCTCAGGTCGGGGAAGAATAAATCGTAACAACTTTTTCTTCTTGTTCCATCACCGTTCTCCTTTCTCACGAGTTTGACAACCCGGCAAGCTTGTTCCCCTTCTATCTTATCCGGGTGCAGGCCCAGATACGTTCAGCA
>JAZFTZ010000296.1:0-2502 GCA_036446955.1 Thermodesulfobacteriota bacterium | reverse complement strand
CATTATCGACGCCTGTAAGCCTTATGAGTGGAAGGATGAATTCCCCAAGGTGGTGGAAATCGGCCCGGAGTTGAAGCGCACCATCGAGGAAAAGTGGGCCAAGGAGTTGCAAGATATCCTTGAATGATTAACCTACTGCCTTGACAACAAGCTGGCTGGCTGCAGCTTACCTGGCGATAAGAGTGCGCCGGCAACGGCAATATCGCCCGCAGGTTCATATCCTGGCCGCAAGGGGTCAGCTTAACGACTTCTCACACAATATAGGAAAGGGGGCCGGCAACCCTTGACAGACTATCGGCCGGTGTGAAACTAGCTCGCTTATTCTTTTCTGATTAGGGCATTCCAAGGAGGAGAAGAGATGGATATGGCAAAGGTCGAGAAAGATATAATAGAATTCGCTCGCCGCCGGGGAGCCAGCTTGATCGGATTCGCCGCGGTGAAAGATATCAATAGCTATGCTCCGGCCGGGCACCGGCCCACCGACTTTCTTCGCAACGCTAAATCAGTGGTGGTGATCTCCGCGGGCAACCCTAGCGCGGGTACCTGGAAAAGCCACCACCCCCGGGCCCTGGAGATAGTAGGCTACGCGCGCGCGGCCGCGCCATCGATATCTGCCCAACTGACAAGCTACATCGAGTCGAAATACGGGCACTACTCCATACTGGTACCCCCGGGTGTAACCAGCGGCCATCAACCCCATATCAGCCTAAAACTTTTGGCGGAAATGGCTGGCCTGGGAACCAGAACCATGGCCGCTCAAACGGTGTTAAACGAGAAGTACGGGCTGGTATACTACGGCGGCACCATCACCTCCCTGCCCTTAAGACCAACCGGGCCGCGGTTGAAATCCCTCTGTCCCCATCGGCTATGTGTGAAGATGTGGGAGAAGAAAGGGACCACCCCCTGTTTAACAGCTTGCCCGGACTGTTTAAAAGGAGAACTGGAGGAGGGCAGGATAAAGTGGATGGAGTACGATCAGCTAAAATGTTACTCTCGAGCCCAGACCACAGGCACTGATTTCTTCCAAAAAATGCTCTTGGAGGTCATAAATGAACCAGACCCGGAAAGGAGAAAGCAGCTGGCTTTCAGTTCCCACTTTTCCAAGAGCATAAGGGCAATGGGTACGGGAGAAGGGATAGTGGCTCAATGCTTCGAGTGCACCCGGGTGTGCCCACTGGGCTACAAATACCGCTATGGCAGCCTTAGTTAATTGGAGGTAGCCTATAATGTTCAAGACAATATCGCCAAAGCTTTACAAAAAACACAAGGACCAGGTTCTTAATTTGTCCAACGCCCTCCAGAGGTATGAACCGAGCACCGACCGGCGGGGCTTGACTGACAAAGAGATAGCCGAGAAGCTGGGGCTGTCCGAAGATGAGGTGACCGAGATCAGGATTTTAGTTGAGTTGGAGACTCCACCGCTGGATAACTGGCAGGAAGCAATTGAACATAAGAAAAGGGAAGCACTGAAATTTATAAAGGGGCGAGTCCGGACAAACAAGGAATAATCGGTTTACCCGGCAACCTCGTGACCCAGTTTAAGCGACAGTTCGTGACCGGATTTGGCCAGCAGGGGTCCTATCTCTTTCTCTACTCGTGTCGACGTAAGACGGTAGGCCGGGCCAGAGACAGATAACGCACCCACCACCCGCCTGGTATAATCTCGAATTGGGACTCCAACACACTTGACGCCAGGATCGTACTCCTCGTTGTCGACCGCATACCCTCTTTGTTGAACTTCTCTTAGGTGATCAAGGAATTTCCTCTTGTCGGTAATGGTATTGGAGGTATACCTGACCATCTCCTTGGGCAGATACCTCTCCGCATCCTCTTGAGAATCAAAGGCTATCTGGGCCTTGCCCACCGCGCTGCAATAGACTGGCAGGCGGTGTCCCACCTTGGAGACCACTCGCACGGTCTGATTGCTTTCCACCGCGTCCAAATAGACGACAAACCCATCCCGAATGACGGAGACGTAAGCGGTTTCGTTGCAGGTATCCACTATCTCCTTAAGCACCGGGCGGGCCTGTCGCAGCAGGCCCATCTGGCGCAAGAAGGTCTGCCCCAGCTCCAGACTCTTCAACCCCAATCTGTACTTCTCCGTCAGCCGGTTCTGCTCCACATAACCCCGACAGTCTAACGTCGCCAGTAGCCGGAATACATTATTCTTATGAAGCTTCAGCCGATTGCTCAGCTCAGTTACTCCCAACTCATCCACATCGCCTTGGAATTCCTCCAGGATATCCAAAGCGTGGGCTACTGACTGGATCTTGTAATCCTCCTTACTTTTCTTTGTCACCCTCCCTCACCTCCCGAATTATCAAACTGGATTATAAAATGTTTCAAAACATACCTGAGAAATACGCGCATCCCCCATTTACCTTTCTTAATTGCCAGATTTGGAGAAAGTTGTCAAGGACAAAAAACAAACAAGGTTTAGTTAATAATCAAATCTCGGTCAACCCTGCCTTTTTCCAATCGGCTAAGAATCGTTCGATGCCC
>JAZFTZ010000295.1:0-3065 GCA_036446955.1 Thermodesulfobacteriota bacterium | reverse complement strand
ATGGACCGTATGATAGATGGCGGCAAGATACCAACCAAGGCAACAGCGGCGATCTGGATAACCAACAATGGCCTGGAGAGTAGCCGAGCCGTACTGTCGTTTGACGAGCTTCTTGAAATGTTGCTCAACATGGGGCGCCTTGCTGAGCGGTTGTCAAAGCTCGAACCTCCGACTGCTAACCCGTCGCTCAACCCGGACGCGCCAACAAGCGGCGCGCCGGTTAGCTAGCTCGTTAGGTCACTTTCAAAGTTATATTTGCTGGCATATAGAAACCTTGCGACCGCCGATAAAAATCTTCCACCAGAAGACAATAAGAACATTCCCTTGTCTGAGATCGCTTTCAAGATGAAACCAATTGGACAGATTTCAAGTCCAAATGGAGCCTACTTATAAACGGAAGCCCCCTGGGTTTTAGGCTACTTGTACGTATTCGACTCCGGAACGACTATAATCTGCCGACCCTCTTTTTCTTAATGTTTTTCCCACAGCCATGAGTATTAGCTAAGGGAGCCCATTGCCAATATTACGTATTCTGGAATTTTTTTAACTTTCAAATTAGGACACTACCCATTGCTTCTCGACGGAGGCTTTATTTTAATATAGTTGATTTTACCGACAAAAGTATCTAGACTGGTTGGCTGGGGAAACCGGCCAGTTCGCTAGTGCTTCGATCTCAGCTCGACTAGGTTGGTAAGCTAGCGAGTGAAGCCTGGTTAACGAGAAGACCAATGGCAATAACGATGAAGAAGGAGGCAGAAGATATGGGTAAATTGTTCCTGACGCTGGCATGTGGAGACTATGACCGGACAAAGCCCTTGAGCGAAGGTCAGGTAAAGATCCGAGGTGTCGACCTGAACTACCTCCCCATAGAACCGAAAGAGCTGTTCTGGAGGATGTTGAGACATAAAGAATTCGATGCCGCTGAGCTTTCCTTAGCCGCCTACATAATGACCCGCGCCCAGGGGAAGAAATGGTTCATGGCCATCCCCGTTTTCCCCTCCCGGGTATTCCGCCACTCGGCCATTTATATAAACGAAGACTCAGGTATCAAGAAACCCCAAGACCTGGCCGGCAAGAGGGTGGGCTTGCGGGAGTACCATATGACCGCCGCGGTCTGGGTGCGGGGTACCCTGCAGCACGAATACGGCGTCCCCCCCGATAAGATCAACTGGTTCAGACCGGAGGGTGAAGAGAGGATAGACTATGATCTTCCCAAGGGATTGTCATTGAAATACATTCCGTCGGGCAAAACCATTTACGGCATGCTTGAGGCCGGGGAATTGGACGCTTTGGTGGACCCGGCACCGCCGACTTCGCTGCTGAAGGATAACGGGAAAGTCAGACGATTATTCCCCGATTACAAAGCGGTGGAAATAGAATATTTCCGCAAGACCAAGATATTTCCCATAATGCACACCCTGGTGGTCAAACACGATATATACCAGCGCTACCCCTGGGTGGCGCCCAGCCTTTATAATGCCTTTTGCCAGGCCAAGGAGATATGCTACCGCAGCCTGCACCCCAGGGCGAAGCATCTGACCGGCGCCTGGCTGGATGTCGCGCTGGCCGAGGAACGCCAGGTTCTAGGAGACGACCCCTGGCCCTATGGCCTGGAAGCAAGCCGACACACGATTGAAACCCTTATGCAATATTTGCATGAGCAGGGTCTGATTGCCTCCAAACTACCCGTTGAGGAGTTATTCGCCCCAAATACCTTGGGTGCCCCCCTGGGGGCTCGAGCTAGCCTTTAGCTCCTGGTACCATGCTGCCGGCTGTCACCATCATAATTATCTGCTACCTTCTGGGGTCCGTTCCCACCGGAGCGTTGCTCTCTCGTAAGCTGGCCGGGGTGGACGTTACCAGTCTTGGCTCGGGAAATATTGGTGCCGCCAACGTGCTTCGAGTGGCGGGCAAAAAGCTGGGCGTCCTCACCCTGATAGGGGATATGGCCAAAGGGGTAATCTCCGTTCTGCTGGTGCGCCTCTTCTTGGGCGATCAGCCGGTCTATCTGGCCCAAGGTGCGCTGGCTGCCTTCCTTGGCCACCTCTATCCAATCTACCTCAAGTTTCGAGGAGGAAAGGGCGTCGCCGTCGGCCTGGGGGCTTTTCTAGCCCTTGCTCCCCTGGTGGGCGTAGTGGTATTCTTGATCTGGGCGGCTGTAGTCGCCTTATCCAAACGGGTGTCGCTGGGGTCGCTGGTTGCCGCGCTTTCCCTCCCCGCGATGGTGTGGGTGTTTAAGGAGGGGCTCCCATATTTAATCCTGGCCGGGGGGATTACGGTTTTGATATTTTATCGACATCGGGATAATATCCGTCGCCTTATATCGGGAACGGAACCGGGCTTCAGGCTTTCCTCATGATCGTCCTTTAGGCATTGCCTAAAAAATAGGCAGCTTCGCCCAGTGCCGACGCGGGGGAAAGCCTTTATTTTCAAGGCTTGACCGAAATAGATAAGTTGGCCAGGTTTTTGCTTTGGTCAAATCAAGCCTGCCTAAAATGATTTTTTTATGGGGGCAGTAACATGAAGAAGGTAGAGGCCATTATCAAGCCTTTCAAATTGGATGAGGTGAAAGAAGCCTTGAGCGAGGTAGGAATACAGGGAATAACTGTTTCCGAGGTTAAGGGTTTCGGCCGGCAAAAAGGGCATACCGAGCTTTACCGAGGCGCGGAATATGTGGTCGATTTCTTGCCCAAGATCAAGCTGGAGATCATTGTCACCGATGATATGGTCACCAAGGTGGTGGAGACCATCGAAGCGGTGGCCAAGACCGGCCGGATCGGGGATGGGAAGATCTTCGTCCTCCCCGTTGAAGAAGTGGTGCGGATTCGCACCGGCGAACGAGGCGCGGCCGCCATTTGATGGCCCGATAGCACAGACAAAGATTAACTAACGGAAGGGAGCCTAACAGAAATGGAAGTTAAAGAGGTAATGGAATTTGCCAAACAATCAGGCACTCAGATTGTCGACCTTAAATTCATGGACCTTTTGGGCACCTGGCAACATTTTTCTGTTCCCATCAGTGAGTTGGAAGAACACCTGTTTGAAGAAGGCCTGGGGTTTGACGG
>JAZFTZ010000294.1:0-8877 GCA_036446955.1 Thermodesulfobacteriota bacterium | reverse complement strand
GGAACTCAGCTTTTACGGTTTGACCGAGGAATATATAGATGAGCAAATGGACGGCATAAGAGATGAGCTGGTCAGATGCTTTGAGATACACTACTTATGATTGAGCGGATCTACGAACTTCTTAAGGGGGGAAAGGCCGGGCTCAGCGCTTTAGATATTTGCCGCTATTTCTTGAGTGTGGTTCAGATAACTGAGCCGATTTCCGAGCGGATAGTGGCTGGTTTGCTCGAAGGTGATGCCCGGTTCAGCCGGGTTCAGGGGAGGTGGATGGTGGGAGAGAGGACCGCAATTTTGGATAGAAAGCTTTTTTCCTGCACCTACGTGGCAGTTGACGTGGAGACCACCGGGATATCGCCCTCCGAGCATAGGGTTACCGAGATCGGCGCAGTCAAGCTTGAAGATGGGATCGTTCAAGGGACATTCAATTACTTGGTGAATCCCGGCCGGCCCATCCCCGGGGAGATCACCGCTTTGACGGGAATCTCTCAAGAGATGGTACAAAAAGCGCCCCATTGGGCCGGGGTTCATCCTTATTTTCTGGATTTTCTCGGGTCGGCGGTGCTCATTGCCCACAATGCCTCCTTTGACCTGGGATTCATAAATTCGGAGATGAGGCTTGTGGGGGAGTCGCCCTTAGGCAATTTGCATCTGTGCACATTAAAGTTAGCCAGGAGAATGGACAAGAAGCTGGCTGACCACCGCTTGGATACCCTGGCCTCCCATTATGGTGTATCGGTGGTGGATCGCCACCGGGCTCTGGGAGATGCCATGGCCGCGGGCAAGATTTTTCTGGGCATGCTGGAGAGGTTTCGCGAGCTAGGATTTCAAACCTTGAGGCAGGTCAAAGAGCTGGAGCAGGGGGGCTAGAAGCCTAACCAGTGGCCCATGCGCCCGAATACGCCTCGGGGCTTGGTCTGGCGATCTGCTGTGACACCATGTCCCTGAGCCACCCGATGGCAGCGAAGGCAGTCATTCCCCTTAACTGAGGCGGATTTGTGGTTAAAATTTGAGGGTGACTTGCTTAACCCGCGGGTTGGTACACTTGCCGCCTTAAGCGAAGGCGGGACCGTGGGGACCGTGGTCGCACGAAGTGAGGCCAGCCGACTGGGAATTGGTAAGTCCACGGTTTTACCGCTATTAGTGCGCGCCAGCTGAGTGGAACCGAGGGAATCGAGTAAGGCACTCCTTTTGGCAATAATAGCTTCTTCAGAAAGGAGATTTTCCTGCTTTTTGGGGTCTCCAGTGAAAAGCCTCACCGGGTTAAGGCGGGACCAGAAGCTTTTTTTCCTCTCCCCTTGTGCGGCTATCTTGTCAGCTGCGCCCAAAAGCTCCCTGGCCTCGGAGGCGAAGGAGGAATTGGGATAATTGTTGACCAAAATGGCTAACGCCTTTTTGGCCCGCTCGGGCTGGTTCACCTGCAGCTCGCACCTGCCGATGGAGAATAAGGCCCGGCTAACGAGCTCCGGGTCCTTCTTCTTTTCCAGAGTGGCGTAGTATCGCCCCAGTGCGGCAACATGTTTCCCCTCCTTATGGTAGAAATCGCCGATATAAAAATCCTGGTCAGCCAGTCTGGTCTTGCACAAGGCAAGCATTTCTCGAGCGGGTTGGGCATACTCGCTGGAGGGGAATTCTCCAATGACCGTCTCGAATTCCTTTATTGCCTTTCGGGTCATGCTCTGGTCTCGCCTGGTATCCAGCATTTGCTTGTAAAAGGAGACGCCGGTCATGTAAACCACATACGGTATCTTCGGATGGGTGGGATGGGCATTGCGAAAGCTAATGTAACTATCAACCGCGTTCTCGTACTTCTTACTAGCAAAGTAAGCGTCAGCCAACAGAAGCTCGGCGTCGTTTCGGTAACTGGACTCGGGATAGTTGGCGGTCAAGGTGTTCAGGGCTTGGATAGCCTGTTTATGTTTGCCTTGCTGGTAATACGTTACCCCCAACTGAAAAAGCTCATCCTGACTGGTTTCAGGGCTGATCTTTATTCCAGAACAACCCAGCAGAATTAGAGGAAGTGTTAAAGCGAGAACCGCGGCTACCTTCATAGCTTTAAGGGGTCTGTAGCTAGCAAGCATAACGTTCTAATAGATAGGACAGACTACTATAATTGTCAATGTCTTTATTTGCACATATTATTGTAGCTAAAATATTTCCCGGGGGACGGGGCCGTGGGCCCCTCCCCCTGGCCCCCTAGCCCTTGGCTAGACTGTCTTGATGGGCGCTGACGCGCCCATCAAGACCCAGCCTCAAGTTTAGGAAAGGGGTGTGTGGAATAACCCTTTTCAAATGGTTTTCACCACAGAATGTTTTCCCCAACCTGATTGCTCAGGCTGCTAAGGCTGATAGGCACTGGGCCATTAGCGTTGACATACCGGCTGGAGTTCTGCAAGAATAACACCGGCAAGCAATCTGTCCCCAGAGAAATCATTATATGATATGGATTACTGACCGAACCGAAAACCGAAGGGAGGCTGCTAACCAGTTCGACGAACAATCCCCTAGTCGAGTAGATTGCCCATTTGCCCCTCTTTATTTCGGTCCAAAATTTAAGAGAGGAGGTATCCTCAGGATGGATAATTCACAATCTATCAAGGAGAAGATGCTGGAGGTGGCTCAGGTGCTCACTGATCAAGGCCATATAAAAGGGTTTGGCCACGTGAGTGTGCGCATCAGCGGCACTGACCGCTATTTGATCACCGGCCAAAAGTATACTCCGGCTCGGACTATGATGGATCTGTCTTGCGAGGACATCATAGTCGGTTCCCTGGACGGTAGCAAAGTCGAGGGCGAGCTTACATTGCCTTCCGAGAAGTTTATTCACACCTGCATTTATAGGTCCCGAGACGATGTGAAGGCCATAGTTCACAGTCACCCTATATATTCCATGGCTTTGAGTGCTGTCGGGAAACAGGTTATTCCTATCTCGACAGCGGCGCTGCTGTTTGCCCCCTATGTTCCCATATACGAGGATTCCAACCTGCTTAATACTGAGGAACGGGGCGAGAAACTGGTCAAGCTGTTGGGCTCGGGTTTTGCTGTGGTGCTGAAAAATCACGGAACAGTGACCGTAGGAAAAAACCTGGAGGAAGCCGCCGGTGCTACCTTGTCCCTGGAGGATACAGCCAAAGTTCAACTCATGGCCTCGCTGGCCGGAGAGCCTAAGGGAATACTGCTTAGCGAGATAGATGAGGAATTAAGTCAAGCGGCTAAGAGCGGCGTCGGCGCGCGCTCCATTTGGTTCTATTACCATGCCCTTTTTCAAAAAGCGAACCATCGAGGCTAGCCGAACAACCCGGTGATAGGCACTCCGTTTCTGTGGCCAAAATCTCCTTAGCTAGCTGTCCTCAACATGGTTCCATTGACCGTATCGGTTTGATGCTGGTGGGAGGAGAAATATTATCTTGATTGATGGCCTAAGTAATGCTAATAAAGGAAAGGTGAGAAGGTCCTGAGGTCACCAGGCGCAGGTCTTTTGAGGAGATCAATAACCTGGAGGGATGGCCGAGCGGCTTAAGGCGGCGGTCTTGAAAACCGCTGACCGAAAGGTCCGTAGGTTCGAATCCTACTCCCTCCGCTTGGTTTGGCTTCCGATTCGGGATGCCGCCAGGACCCGGTGAAAACTCGGAGAGATGGCCGAGTTGGACGAAGGCGGTCGCCTGCTAAGCGACTGTATGCCCTTAAAAGGTGTACCGAGGGTTCGAATCCCTCTCTCTCCGCCATGCCCTACATGAGCATATGAGCTGAGTAGATTTTTTTCTTCGTCAGGTTAGCCCGAAGATGGCCTAGGCAGTAAGGTAGGGAAAGGAACTGTGCGGCGATTCTTTATCGGCTTGATGGTGTCATTGGCCTTGGCCGGGTTGGTTAGTTCCGCCTTGGCCTTGGAAAAGCTTCCATTCGGTGCAGCTTTCAAGGGCAGCCCTAGGTTATGACCTGTTATCCTGGGTGGCAGAGAACAAGGGCTTCTGGAAGGGACAGGGGCTGGAGGTGGAATGGGTTCCTTTTGTGGGCGGAGGCCGCCTGTATCGGGCGGTGGCAGCTGGCCGCATAAATATGGGTGTCTCGGCGGCCGCCTCTTTCTTTAATGCGGAGCAAAGGGTGTTCCCGTTATCCTGGTAGGTGACTTGACCAAGCCGGAGTTCTTTTCTTTCTGGGTTCGGGCGAATGGTCCGATCAAGGGGCCCAAAGATTTGCGGGGCACCAAGATAGGCACGGCCCGGCGCGGCTCTGCCCCCCATGTCCTTGGCCTGTATGTGGCCAAGAAACTGGGCATGGAGAAGGAGATGAAGATCGTGGCCGTTGGTGGTTTTCGGGAGAGGATAGCCGCTTTGAAGACCGGGGTTATCGATGGCTTTATTCAGACAACCCTGCCGGTGGTTAACTTCCTGGCTCGGGGAGAGCTAAGGTCGGTACTTGATACCAAGGATTACCTTCCCAAGGACTGGATTGGGTTTCCCCTTTTTGCTCGGAGGCAGTTCGCCCAGGAGCAACCGGCCACGGTTACAAAGGTGACAAGGGCGCTTTTAGCCGCGGGCAGATTCATGATGGATAACCCTGACTGGACCAGGAAGAAGATGCAGGAGATGATGGGATATTCACCTGAAGGGGCAGTTATCGCCCAGCGGGAATTCAATATATCTCCCACCGGCTTGGTTGATAGGAAGGCGGTGGAAGCTACGGTTAATTTCTTCCTGGAGAACAAAGTGATCTCTAAGGAAAAGCTTCCGCCCTTGGATAAGCTGTACACCAATAGATTCAATAAATAGGACTCCAGGGGTTTTGCTTTCGAGTAATGGGCAATGTCGGTACACTTGAGATTTCGGGGGGCAGTCGTTGTTTCGATGGTTTTTTGACAAGGAGGTTAAGGAGATGAAAAAGGTTTGGATGTTGGCTTTCCTCATCGTCATGTTATCAGGGCTGGGGTTGTCTTCTCAGATGGCCTTGGGACAGGAGAAGCTTCAGTTCGGCGCAGCTTTCAAAGGAAGTCCTCGGTACGATCTGCTAGCCTGGGTGGCGGAAAACAAAGGATTCTGGAAAGATCAGGGGTTGAAGGTAGACTGGATTCCCTTTCAGGGCTCAAGCCTGATGTTCCGTACCCTGGCCGCGGGTAAGATGTTCATCGGCGTTTCCGACATCGCCTCTTTCGTGCGAGGAGCAGCCAAAGAGGTTCCAGTGATTATCGTTGCCGACCTTAAGACGCCCCAGTACTTCTCATTGTGGGTCAAAGGTGACAGCCCGATAAAGACGGGTAAGGACTTGAAAGATGAAGGTGGTAGAATCGGCATCTCCCGCAAGGGCGGCGCCAGTCACGCTTACTCCATATTGCTATCCCGGAGATTGGGAGTTGAAAAGGACGTTAAAATCATCAGCCTGAGAGGATTCCGGGAAAGAATCGCCGCGATAAGGTCCGGGGCCATCGAGGCCTTTATTCAGACGCTGGGTCCGGTGGCCAACATGGCGGCCACCGGTGATCTGCGCGCGATAGCCACGTCCAAGGACTTGTTGCCGGCAGATTTCATCGACTTTGTTGTCTTCTCTGATAAAGGCTTTTTGAAGCGGAAACGGAACACTGTGGCCCGTGTAACTAAGGCGGTGGTGAAGGCAGCTCTCTTCATCGCTAATAATCCAGACTGGACCAAAAAGAAATTGCAAAAGGATTTCAATTACACCCCCGAGGGGGCCGAGCTATCCATGACCGAGTTGAAATTTGCCGGAGCAGGCACGCCCATAACCGCAAAGGCTATGGCTTCCACGGTGAACTTTTTCTTCGAGAACAAAATCATTAAAAAGGCACCGGAGGTGGAGGGCCTGTATACCAACGAGTTTGTCAAGTAGAGTACATTTAGACGCTATTATCAGCTGAATATCGAAGCAGTCTGGAAATTTCCAGAGAAGGGGGGAGTGTGCGTTCAGCCTATCTGATCACGGCGAGGTACAAAAGTGAAAAACACCGACCATGAATTGATAGAGACGGATGTGCTGGTAATAGGAGGTGGTTGCGCGGGCTGTTGGGCCGCTATCCGGGCTGACAAGATGGGCGCCCGGGTGGTCTTAGCCGATAAGGCGATGATATCCCGCAGTGGCAGTGCCATATATTGCCACAACTTCATGGCGCCGCTGGAAGAGGGTATGTTGGATGCCTGGCTTAAGGAGATAATTAAATATTCGGACTATTTGGGTGAGCCTCGTTTTGTCGAGATATTGCTCACTGAACAGGGTCACCGGGTAAGAGAGCTTATAGAGTGGGGCATGCCCTTTGAAAAGGATGAAAAGGGTGATCTGTTGCTCACCCAGGGCCGTGGACACTCTATAAGCAAGGTGGTGCTCTTCGATGGTCGGCCACTAATGGAAGTGCTGAGGAGAGAGATACTAGCCCGGAAGATAAAGCTGGTGGAAAGGGTGATGCTGACCGAACTGCTCACTTCTGACGGTCAACATCCCACCACTGGTCGAGTCATAGGAGCAGTGGGGCTTCATACCCGTACCGGGCAATCTATTGTCATCAAGGCGAAAGCGGTGGTGGTGACCACCGGAATGACCTCGGGCAAGCTCCACTTCTCCTACGCCGATAACTTGACCGGTGATGGCCAGACGATGGCTTATCGGGCTGGTGCTCAGATGGGGGGGTTGGAATTTACCTTCTGCCCCAAATTTGCTGCCCATAAGTCGGGGAAGCCGGTCTGTAGCCTCATCCAGTTTCAAACTTTAGGGGCCCATATAGTTAATTCTAAAGGAGAGAGATTTATGGAGCGCTATGTCCCAGAACGCATGGAGCGGCGCTCCGGTATTGGGCTGTTGATTCAAGGTATAACCAAAGAGGTTATGGAGGGCCGTGGCCCGGTCTATTGGGACATGACCCATTTTAGCCGGCAAAGGATGGAACAGGTCAGACGGATCATTCCGACCACAATAGCCGCGCTCAACGGCGCGGGTATTGACCCGGCCAAACAAAAAGTGGAATGCCGCGCCGTTGTCATCCATTTTGGCTCCTTCGCCAGCGGGGGAGTCAGAATAGATACCCAGGGGGCCTCTAGTATTCCCGGGCTGTTCTCCGCTGGCGTGGCCGCCCAGTTTTCCGGTGCGGTTGAGCTTCTTTCCGGCGTCATGCTCTCCTTTGCCAACGTATTCGGATACCGGGCGGGAGAAGCCGCTGCCCGGTTTGCCCGAGAGCAGCCGGAAAGCAAAATCGATAAGGATCAGCTCCAGGAGGTGAAGTCGGTTATTATGTCCCCTTTGTCAAGGAAGGGGAAGTTCACCCCCCGGGACATATATCACGGACTGCTAACCCATATGATTAAGCCTGAGATCGGGGTGGTCAAGACTGAGGAGAGTATTGACCGAATGCTGGTCCAAATCGAACTAGCCGCCCAGGAGAAGTTGCCCCAAGTTAGCGCCCAGGATATTCATACTCTGGTTCAGGCAAACGAGGCGAGAAACTTTGTTCATTTTCTGGAACCTATCTTCGTTGCCGCCCGAGAAAGAAAAGAAAGCCGGTTGACCCACTACCGGCTTGATTATCCTTACAAAGATGATATCGATTGGCTCAAGTGGGTTGTGGTAAAGAAAGGGCCAAGGGGAGCCACGGTCTCCCATGAGCCCTTAGTACAAGATAGGCAGTGGCCTGAGCTGGCCAAGCCAGGCAGAGCGCCGGCGTTGATCCAGATTTCAAAGCTCTCTTAGCACCACCGGTTGAGGCCCTCTATTCAGCCGAATTTGTAGAATAGCAGGCCTGATCGGCTCCCCCACACACAACTTGGCCCTTTACATAGATGTCTCGAACAATATTGATCCGAGGTCTGTTCTCTCTTGACGGAAATCTCGCTCTTTAGTATAAGGTAAAGTAGAGTCACAACTTTTGCTAAGGAAGCTGTCCCGCTTATAGCTGAAGAGAAAAAGGCAAGCCTGCTAGCCTGATGGTGATATAGGTCTGGCGAGAGCTATGAGGCAGGGAAAAACCACCGCAAGGAAAATATGGTCGCCCTCCGGACCCAGTTGCCGCTGGACCAATCAACTAGCTAGCCGGGCGATGGCCGGGGCTAAAATATTGTAACGGCTGTAGACGCAAGCTTAAACACTGAAGCGGTGGATGAGCCTTGTTTGGCCGTGGCCGGCGCGGATTTGGTGGCTTGCTGCACTGATAGCAATGAACCGGTCCTGTGTGGCCAGTGGCTGGAGCCCGGTATGCATATTACCTGTGTCAAGCAGATCGAGCCGGATGATGAGGTATTTCAGCGTGTCGAGCGCGTCATCGAATATCGCAGTGGTATATCCGACCACCTCTATGTAACAGGAGAGGATCATAGGCCTCTGCACCTGGGAGGGAGTTCCGATAAGTCCGAGGAAAGGAAGAAAAGCATTAGCCCGGATAAAAGGCATAGCCTGCTGGCGCTTTTGCGTGGGGAGATTCCCGGTCGGCTGAAGGAAAGCGATATTACCTATTTTGACAGCGAGGGAACCGGGGTGCAGTTTGCCGCGGTGGGCGCCGCGTTGTATGAGCAGGCCTCCCAAAAGGGCCAGGGCCAGAAGCTACCCCTTAGTTGGTTTTTGCAGGATATAAGGGACTAGAGCCTTTGGTTACATCAACGGGTTTTCTTAACCCAATGAGAGGAAAGGAGGTATTAGCATGCGAAAGATAATGTTAGCGGTAGTAGTGATGGTCATCATGCTAAGCCCGTTTTGCTGGGGACAAGCATGGGCGGCGGAAAAGCTGAAGTACTCCGTTTCATTCCGGGAAGGTGTGTCGCAGACCCTGCCTGTCCAGACTGCCATAGAACAAGGGTTCTGGAAGAAACTGGGCCTGGACGTAGAGTTTGTCTCCTTTAGGTCAGGAAGCGAGATGCTCCGGGCCGTGGCCGCCGGTCACCTTTATATCGGCAC
>JAZFTZ010000293.1:0-15202 GCA_036446955.1 Thermodesulfobacteriota bacterium | reverse complement strand
TGGCCGTCTATACCAACAATCCTTTTGGGGGACGTTTTCGAGCCTTTAATACCGTGCCACAAAGATTCGGCTTCGAGGCTCATATTGACCGAATGGCGACAATGATCGGCCTGGACCCGTTGGAGTTGCGCCTTAGAAATGCCCATAAAAGCGGGGATAACATCTTTGGCCTGAGGCTGGGAAGCTGCGGGTTGATAGATTGCATCAATCGGGCAGCTAACCTGATGGGATGGAAGGAAAAGAAGAGGGCCAAGACTCCTTACCATGGCCTAGGGATGGGCTGTATGACTCATCCCGGATCAGGAGGGCGAGGCGAATTCTCCGGCGCGTTTGTAAAACTGGAGGATGACGGGATGGTAACGGTTTTGACCGGAGCAACCGAGATCGGCGGCGGGCAAGATACCCTGGTTGCCCAGATCGCGGCTGAAGTATTGGGAACCAAGATTGAAAAGGTCAGAGTGGTGGGCATGGATACCGAGGTTACCCCTATTGATTTCGGTTCTCGGGCCAGCCGCAGTACATTTATGGTCGGAAACGCAGTCAAGGCGGCCGCTGGGGATGCCCGACGCCAGCTTTTACAACGAGCCGCAGAGAGATTGGAGGCCAGAGCAGATGACCTGGAGATCAAGGATGGGATGATATACGTTAAGGGCGCGTCAGAAAAAACCAAAAGCATCGGCGATATCCTGCTGGCCTCAACCTCCCCAAAACCAGCCGGTAAAGGCGGGCCCTATTTGAGCCACCCGGTATATGGCAGAGGTACGTTTGTCAGGGACAAGATTACCACCAGGGTAGCAGCTTTTGCCGCCCAGGCTGTCGAGGTAGAGGTGGACCCTTCCACCGGGGCAATAAAGATCCTCAAATTTATTGCCGCCCATGATGTCGGCAGGGCCATCAATCTCCTCGGCACTGAGGGCCAGATCGAAGGCGGGGTGTCTCAAGGGATAGGATACGGCTTGACAGAGGAATTGCAGCGAGAGGGAGGAAAGAATATCAACGGCAACCTGATGGATTACAAGCTGCCTTGCGCCGCGGATATGCCCCCGGTCGAAGCTTGTATTATTGAATCTGATGAACCAGAGGGGCCCTTCGGAGCAAAAGGGATTGGAGAACCTCCCAGCGTGCCCACCGCCCCGTCCATCGCCAACGCGGTCTATGACGCTATAGGGATCATGATCAAGGAGCTACCCATTACCCCGGAAAAGGTGCTCAACGCGCTTAAGGAAAAGGAGAGGAGCAAAACGCTTCCGCCCCCTTCCGCCCCCTAACCCCGAGCTGGTCTGTTTGGATTGGCGCTACCGAGCCAATCCAAACCTAGCCCAAAGTTTAGGAAGCGGGGTGGGGGGGAGAACTCTTTACAAAGGGTTTCCCCCACAAAAACTTGGCCCCGTCCCCCGGGAAAGTTTCAGCGCCGGGAAAGCTGTACCGGAGCGGGTATTCTCTCTCTTGAGGGAGGTTTTATTCGATTGGACTCCACCGGAACGGGCTGAAACCTGACCTTGATGCCGCCATTATCCTTCCTAACCATGACCCATTTCAGCCACTCTTTATCGTCCCGGTAAGGGTATTCCACCCGGTAATGGGACAACCGGCTCTCTTTGCGCTCCAGCGCGGCGATGCTGGTGGGAACCAGGACCTCCAGGAAGTTTCTGGCCTCATTCGCCTTGATAAGTTCATGGGCATCCCTGGCGAAGACCCGAGGCATATCCTCGGCCATACATCTCCTTATCTCACCCAGGGCATTGCTGACCCCGCTCTCACTGCGAAAGAGGCAGAATTCGGGCTGAATTAAGGTCTTATTCAGCCGGTGATAAATATCCATGGGGGCCAGGCCTTTCCCCCTTTTCGCCGGCGCCAAAAGGACATCTTTGAGCCGTTCCACCTGACCCTGATCAATCTTAACCGGGCCGGCTTCCCCAACAATCTTTGCCGCCCGCTCGCCAGCCCGGTATCCGAAGACATTGCATAAGGCCAGCATTGAGCCGGAAAGACCCTCTGACCAGCCTAAGAAATGGGCGGCCACTCCCCCGGCCAGAAGACCGGGAATAGTGCTCTCCCCATCTATATCCATGGTCACGCCACCACGAAAATAAGTAAGCAGAACCTGGCAGGGTATCAGATCCTTGGCCGGGTTGAGCCCGGCCTGGTAAAGGGGAAAGGTCCTTAAAGGCAGTATCCGCTTCATCTGCTGGTGATGTTCAGGCGTGAAATGTCTCATATCGAAAAACAGCGGCCCCCGACCCTCTATCAGCTCTTTAGTAGCAGCCTGCATGAGCAGGCCGAAAGTGGCCCCGCGCTCCTTCCGCTCGGGAAGACAGCTCTCCATAAACCTCTCGCCCAATTTGTTCACTATCTGAGCCCCTTGGGTTTGAAAGGGCATCAGGCTGGAGACAATCAACTGGCCATTATGAACACAGGTGAACTTTATCCCCCCGGAGACAAACTCCAGCGCACCCAGTTCCGCTCCTGCACGGAAGGCCATGGCCTGGGCGTCTCCGGTGAGGTTATCAGCAAAACAGGTATGCAGCTTCAGGCTGATAACACCGGTGCACAAAACTACCGCCTTGGCTTTGAACACCACCACTTTACCGGAGCGGGTATCAATGCCCAGCGCACCCGCTATCCGGCCGCAAGTAGGATTCTGACCGTCCGAGGTCAACAGCTCGGTTACCATTACCCTCTCGGCAAGCCTCACCCCCCGGGCCAGCACCTCCCGCCTCATTATCTCCATCAACTTTCGGCAGTCGCAAAGCACCACCCGGCTTGACTTGTGCCCCCGGCCCAAGGAGAGAAAAAGATCTCCCGCCTCGTCCCTCTCAAAGGGCACACCCCATTTTACCATATCGGCGATTCTAGCCCCCTCCTCCTGCAAGACGATCTCAACAAATCTCTGGTCGCTCAAATATTCGCTATGCTCCACCACCTCCCGTAACCAGATATCAAGCTTATCTTCCGGCATCGGTGCCAGTATGTCGTGGCAGAAGACCGCATCCCCGCTTCGGGCCACCACCGCTTTGTCGGCCAGCACTACGTTGGGGACCAGTTCCGCCGCGCGCAGGGCCGCCCAACATCCGGCCAGACCTCCCCCGACCACCAGTACATCAGTCTCTATCAGATCTTGAGATGAAAAACTCAATCCTACCTCCGTATAAAGCTGGAAAGCCAGCCAACAAATTATTTTGCTGCCTAGCCGGTATGAAGCCAGCTCCCTCTCGCTCTTACCGATGCCGCACTGAACCAGAAAATCGGGTACACTGTCAAGAGCTCAGCCCGCTATGGTATCATCCGACCGGTTGCCAACCATGAGATAAATCGTCTCGGCTCCCAACAGGATTTCATTTTCACTATCGCCCAGGAAGATTAGCTCCCTGGCGGACGGCCTTTATCGCCACCCCACTTATCAGTGGCGCGCTCAACAAATATTGGCTCTCCCGAGCCCGGCTGTTAAAATCTACTGGACAAATCGATTGGTGTAAAGGGATTTCAGCGGGGGCACCTTACCCTTTTTGACCAGCTTGAAATCGATAAGGAATTGCCTTACGTTTCTGAGCCCAGCCACGTTGATCTTGCCCTCGCTGCCGTAACGCAGTTTGGGATACATCGTCCTGGCCAGGTTCTTACTATAGCCGAAGGTCGACTCCATCGTAGCCAGGGTCCACTCTTTCTCCTTGATGATGGCCTGGCCAGCCTTAAAGATAGCGGTAACCACCCCTTTTACGCTCTTGGGTTTCTGCTTGGGCATGTCAGTGTGGGCGATAAGCACCAGCTGCAACCACTCCTTGGGCGTATAATCCCAAATATTGAGCAACTCTCTTACATACCCTTTTGCCTTAACCGGCGCGGTGGAGAAATCGCTTTGAACGATGGCATCCAAAGTGCCTGCCCTCAGACCACCCACCGCCTCCTTGACGCCGCCTGCGCCAACGTAAGTGACATTTTTTTCCAGGCCCACGGCCCTGATCAGCAGCTGGGCGTAAGCATGAGCCGTGCCTCCCAATCTGGTAACCCCTATTCTGGCCCCTTTGAGGTCCTTGGGTTTCTTCAGCCGGCTATCGGACCGCACCCAGAAGTAAAACCCCTGCCCGGATTTCAGGTCAGCCACGATAATTTCCGGCAAGCCGCGCGAGACCGATCGGATGATGGAAGGAGCGGTGGTGATAGCCACCTGGACAGCACCGGCAGCCAGCGCGCGATGCATGGCCGAGCCTCCTTTGAACGGCGCCCATTTCACCTCCAGGCCTTGTTCCTTGAAGAAGCCGAAGTGCTGGCCCGCCAGCACCGGCAGGTTGTAGAGCGGGTTCTCCCGCACTGTGTTACCAAAGGTGAGCTTTTCCTGGGCCAAGCTTAGAGATGTAGCTAACAGGCCCAGGGAAAGAACCAGGACTATGCTTACATAAAGCTTTCTCGTCATATCACCCCTCCTCGTGGTTGAGGCCTGGTACGGCCATTGGCTTCCGCCTGTGCGATACGCGACAGCTACTGGCCTCCCTGCCAGCCAGGGCTCAACCTTATGGACAGCCCCGTACGCCGTCGGCAAATCGCAGGCATTTTTTGAACCGATTACGTTATGGCGTATTTTTCCTCCCTTGGTCAGCCTTTCAAAACCTACTTAGCCCTGGGCCTGACGATTCACGGCCCAGGCACTCTATTTGCTTGGAACCCGCTGACCAGCCAGCTTTTCACCGGTCTTATAATGTTCCCCTTTCAAGGCCAAGCTGGCTTCCTCTTCCAGCTCCTCGTCCCAGTCGCCCAGAGAATATCCGAACCAGGGGCTCTCCGGACGCAATTCAGGCAGGCCCAACTCCTCCCATATCTTTTTGGCGTTCTCCATGAATTCCTTTTTGGGCAGAGAAACCGGCGGAAAGGGCTCTTTGAGCAGGGCATTGATCAGCAAATGAGAGTCATCGGCCACCGGCGCGCCAGTGACCCGGTCGTGGCGAGAAAAAGGAGGGCCATGTCCTTTGAGCATTCCCGACATGATTTGAATATCCTTGTGAGGCCGCATCCGGTAAGCCATCGCCCACATGACAGCATCCAGGTTTTCCGGATCCAGGTCGTCATCTATGGCAATGACGATCTTGCCCACCCCGGAGTGAAAGGTGGAGGCCAGATGAAGGGCCCGCCAGACTTCGGCCTCCGGTGCCTTCTCCTTATCCATAGAAAGGATGATGAGCTTGCGCAAGTTGACCAGCGGCTCATACAGCACTACCCGCTTGAGGCTGTGGATATTGCCCTCTTCCCGGAGAAATTTCATAAACAGAGGTTCATAGCCCAGCTTTTTTATCAGGCTGCTCTCGCTGGGGGTTACCTGACTTATAAAGGAAACAAAGACCATGTCCCGGCGGTGAGTTATACAGGTTACATCCATGAAAGCGTTGTACCGCCGGGGGTGGATGAAACCATGGGACTCGCCGAAGGGACCTTCCGGCTCGATGCAGTCGGTGGGCATGATTCCCTCGATGACCAGCTCCGCCTCAGCGGGAACCTCCAGATCAACCGTCTTGCACTTCACCAGTCGGATAGGCTCACCGACCAGCCCCCCGGCCACAGTCAGCTCATCCACTCCGTACGGTATCTTCTGGACACCGGCATAAGATACCGACGGCGGGGCACCTACGATCAACGCGCCTTCAAGCGGGATACCTTTATCCCGGCATTTCTTCCAGTGAAAATAACCGTCCTGTTGTTGTCCAACATTAAAACCGATACGAGTAGGGCTCTTTATCTGCCCCCGGTAGTTACCGGTGTTTCTTATGCCTGTTTCTATGTCCTTGGTCAGCCAGTGAGCACAGGTAAAGTACGGGCCATTGTCAAACCCGGGCGTGGAAATGGGAACCGGAAACCTTTCAATCCCATCTCCCGGACGGGTGAGGGCCTCGCCCTGGATGACCTCCTCATGCACCGGCCCCGAGTCGACCAGCACCGGTTCAATCGGGTTAGCCAGCGCATGGGCCCATTTGCTGTCTATCTCCTCAACCGGACAGCCCATGCCAACGGCATATATGTACCGGGAGCCGGCCAGTGCGCCTACGGCCACAGGATAGGAATAATGCCTTCCTTTGCAGTCAACCACGTTTTCAAACAGCCAGGCCCGGCGCTCTTTCTCCGCTAGTCCGCCTCGAAACTGCCAGCGCACCAGCGGATGCAGTTCGGTATCTTTATTTATCTGACGCTTTATCCTCAGCAGCAACCCCTCCTTTTCCAAAGCTTCAACTTTTCCAGAGCTTCAAGATGCTGGTGAAGATCTGGATATTTCCTCTTCTCTGCCATGCATACCTCCCTTTACTAAATTTCTTCAGCCTTTCCTTATCAGATCGATGCCAGCTTTATCCCCTCCCAAACTTGGGGCTAGGTTTTGAGTGGCCAAGCTACGCCAATCAAAACATAACTCAAAATTTAGGAAAGGGGGCTGGGGAAGAACCCTACTCTCACCTTCTCTGCGGCCAAAAGATTTGACCCTAGCCAAGCCCAAAGTAAGGACAAAACCAGAAAGGCCATGCCATAAGGGCGTCTCTTCATAGCTTCCCCCTTTTATAAAGAATCCTAAAGAATTGAAGTGCGGCTAGTTACCGCAAAAATCAGAGATGGTAACTCTCTCCATCTAAATTTCGGCGAGTTTAAACAATATGATAGTGGACAAAAATCAAGATAAGTCCGGCCCTCGCTTTTGTCAAGCCTATTTATGGGGGGAATATCTTGTTACGAGACATGGGTGATAGTTTGTGGGGGGAACCTTTTGTAAATGGTTGCCCCCCACACCCCCCTCCCAAACTTGGGGCTGGGTTTTGCTCGGCGCAGTAGCGCCGAGCAAAACCTAACTCAAAATTTAGGAAAGGGGTCTAGGGAAGAACCCTTTTTAAAGGGTTTTCCCCAGAGAGGGTTTCCACGGCCGCGTTCCCCGGGATTGACTTGGTTTTCAAACTATGTTAGGCAGAATTAGAAACGGGGGTCATATCTTAAGATAATGCATTTTTTCCAGTATCGAGATAGTCAGCTTTTCTGTGAGGAGGTATCGGTCGCGGCAATTGCCGACCAGGTAGGGACACCTTTTTACCTGTATAGCCTGGCGACCGTTAAACGGCATTTCACTGTTTTTGATCGGGCCTTTTCTTCTTCTTTGCATCTGGTTTGTTTTTCTGTCAAGGCAAACTCCAATTTGGCCCTGCTCAGGGTCTTTGTTAACCTGGGGGGCGGCTTCGATATTGTCTCTGGCGGCGAGTTGTATCGGGCGTTGAACGCGGGGTGTGATCCCAAGAAGATCGTTTACTCCGGTGTGGGTAAGACTTCGGCTGAGATTGACTATGCGCTTAAATCGGATATTTTGATGTTCAACGTGGAATCGCCCATGGAGCTGGAGGCTATTGCTGAGCATGCCCGTAGGATGGGAAAGGAGGCGCCGGTTGCCCTGCGGATAAATCCGGATATTGACCCCAAGACCCATCCTTATATAGCAACCGGCCTTAGGCAGAATAAGTTTGGCATAGATATTGACAGCGCGCTCAGAGAATATGAGGCGGCCAGCAAGCTCTCGGGTTTAAATGTAATAGGGGTGGATTGTCATATCGGCTCTCAGCTCACCGAAATCGAGCCCTTCGTGGAGGCGTTATCCAGGCTGAAATGGCTGATCGCCGAGCTTAAGGATAGGGGAATAGACATAAATTATTTGGATTTGGGCGGCGGCCTGGGAATCACCTACCAGGAGGAGTCGCCACCCGAGCCCCGCCAATATGCCCAGGCCTTGCTTGACGAACTAAGCCCGCTCAACGTAGAGCTGATTCTGGAGCCGGGCAGGGTAATCGTGGGCAATGCGGGAATCCTGGTCACTCGGGTCCTCTACCTGAAACAGACTGCCGGCAAGAACTTCGTCATCGTTGATGCCGGCATGAACGACTTGCTCCGGCCCAGCCTTTACCAGGCCTACCAGGCTATCTGGCCGGTGGATAAGACCCAGCAAGGTACATTTGTGGCTGACGTGGTAGGTCCGGTGTGCGAATCAGGCGACTTCCTGGCCAGGGACCGCTGCCTTTCCAAGGTTGAGCCCGGTGACCTTCTGGCGGTGATGAGTGCCGGGGCTTACGGCTTTACCATGGCCTCCAATTACAACTCCCGGCCCCGGGCAGCGGAAATACTGGTGGATGACGATAAATCCTTTATAATAAGAGAAAGGGAATCGTACGTGGACCTCATCAGAGGGGAGCAGATACCCGCCTTTTTGGGAGACAGCGGTTGAACCTGGGAAAGATCAACTTTACCAAGATGACGGCCAGCGGCAATGACTTTGTCATTATCGACAATTTCTCCGGGGGTGTCTCGGTTTCCGATTGGTCCGAGTTCGCTCGCCGGGTATGTCGCAGGGCCCTTTCGGTGGGTGCTGACGGCTTGATAATTATCGAGCCCTCTGAGGAGGCCGATTTTGCCTGGAAGTTTTATAACTCCGATGGCTCCTTGCCGGAGATGTGCGGTAACGGCGGCCGCTGTGCCGCCCGGTTCGCCTACCTTAACGGGCTGGCCGGACCAAAATTGATATTTAAGACCCTGGCCGGTATCATTGAGGCTGAGATGGTTAATTCCCGGCTGGTGAAGATTAAGCTGATGCCGGCTCAAGGCCTGGAACGGGATATTTCGTTAGACTTGGCCGGTTCAACTCTTCAGCTGGATGTCATAAACACTGGCGTGCCCCATGCGGTGTTGTTCGTTCCCGACCTGGAGGGTTGTGACCTGGTTGGCCTGGGCCGGCAGATCCGCTGTCACGCCCGTTTTAAGCCCCAGGGCACCAATGCCAACTTCGTCCAGGTGGTTGATAAATCTACATTGAAGATTCGCACTTACGAGCGGGGAGTAGAGGGGGAGACCCTGGCCTGCGGGACCGGGGCAACCGCGGCCGCGCTGGTAGCGGCCAACCGGAATCTAGTTGTCTCTCCGGTTTGCGTGCAGACCAGAGGCGGCGGGCAGCTTACAGTTTATTTCGAAAATAGGGGGCCGGAGTTCGGAGCCGTCCATCTGGAAGGGGAGACGAGGTTGGTGTACGAGGGGGTGTTAAACCAGGAGGCCTTGTACCCACCCTCACCGGGTTAAGCAAACGACATGTCCTATCAGTGCCCTTTGTGTGGTAAGGAATATGACATAGTACTGTTTCAGTTTGGTAAAAAGATAATCTGCGAATGCGGGCGGACAATTGACGCCGGCAAGCCCCGGGTTATTAAACCAGAGAAAAGGAGAGACGATAAGGGCGATGCCTAATAATAGTGTTAGCGAATTAGCTGCGGGTAACCTAAATTCTGAAACAGAGGGGAGGAGTTGAGGCGATGTTCACCGGTTCAATGGTAGCCTTGGTAACACCCTTCAAAGGGGGCCAGGTAGATAGGGAAAGACTTGAGGAACTCATCGAGTTTCAGATCGAGTCAGGCATCGATGCCATCATTCCCTGTGGCACCACCGGGGAGAGTGCCACCCTTTCTGTTGCCGAGCACAAGCAGGTGGTGGAACGGACTATAGCGGTGGCCAACGGCCGGGTAGCGGTAATTGCCGGCACCGGATCCAACAATACCGCGGAGGCCATTGAATTCACCCGGCATGCTAAGCAGGCCGGCGCGGATGGTGCTTTGTTGATTACCCCTTATTATAACAAGCCGACCCAGGAGGGCCTTTATCAGCACTTCGCCAAGGTAGCCGCCGAGGTGGACCTGCCCCTTATCCTTTATAACGTTCCCGGCCGCACCGGCCTTAATATGTTGCCCGATACCGTGGCCAGGTTGGCCAAACTCGATAACATCGTGGGAATAAAGGAGGCCACCGGATCGTTGGTGCAGATATCTGAAATCATAAGTAGATGTCCAGCTGACTTTACTGTGGTATCGGGTGATGATTTCACCACTTTTCCCCTGTTGGCCGTGGGAGGTAAGGGAGTGATCTCGGTAACTGCCAACGTTGCCCCGGCGGATGTTGCCGCGATGTGGGATAATTATAGTAAAGGTGATTATGAGCAGGCCAGAGGGCTCCATTACAAGCTCTGGCCGCTCCATAACGCGATGTTTATCGAGACCAACCCCATACCTGCAAAAACAGCCCTGGCCCTTATGGGCAAGATAGAACCAGAGCTGAGGTTACCCCTTACCGCTATGAGGGGTGACAATTTGGAGAGGTTAAAAAGGGCGTTGAAGGATTACGGGTTGCTGTGAGCCGGGGAGAGACAGGATGATCAAAGCCGTGGTCAGCGGAGCTGCTGGCCGGATGGGGAGCCGAATAATCTCCCTCATGGCTGAAAGCGACGACTTCCAGTTGGTGGGCGCGATCGAGGCCCCTGGCCATCCCGCCCTGGGCCAGCCGGTCAATCTCCCTGGCGGAGAGCTGATGATAGAGGATGATCTCAACAAGTTGCTTGGAGGTGCAGATGTAATCGTCGAGTTTAGCCTCCCGCAGGCGTCCCTGGAACACCTTGATCTTGCCCGGGCCCAGGGCACGGCAATGGTGATCGGTACCACCGGATTCTCACCGGCTGAGCAGAAAAGACTGGAGGAGCTGGGTCGTCAAGTGCCCTGCCTGGTATCTCCCAACATGAGCCTGGGCGTCAATTTGATGTACGGCCTGCTTGAGCAGGCGGCTTTAGCCTTGGGCGAGGATTATGACGTGGAGATTTGCGAGGCTCATCATAGAATGAAGGAGGACGCTCCCAGCGGCACCGCGCTGAAGATGGCGGAGGTGGTTGCCGCGGCCTTAGGTCGGGATTTAGATAAGGTGGCGGTGTACCAGAGAAAGGGGCGTATAGGAATACGATCGGCCAAGGAGATCGGCATTCAATCCATTCGGGCCGGGGATATTGTGGGTGAACATACCGTTCTTTTCGCCGGCGGCGGAGAGCGGCTGGAGATCGTCCACCGGGCTCACAGCCGGGATACCTTTGCCCGGGGGGCGCTTCGGGCCGCCAGGTGGGTGGTAGGCCAGTCCAAGGGCTTGTATAATATGCAGGACGTGCTGGGGTTGACGGCTTTACGAGGGAGGTCTCTTGGAAGATGTCCATGATGTAATTATAATCGGTGCTGGCCCGGCAGGTTGCACGGCCGCGCTGTATGCCTCTAGAGCCAGACTTAAGACTTTGCTGCTGGATAAAGCCACTGTTGGCGGGCCATTGTCCCGGGCCAGGAAAGTGGCCAACTATCCCGGCATAATGGGCGAGATGGCTGGCCGCGACCTGTTGGCTTTGCTCCGTAAGCAAGCGGTGAGCTTCGGTGCTAAGTTCGTGAGGGCCCAGGTGTTGAGCACCGACCTTAACCGGGATATAAAGGAAGTAGTAACCACTGACGGCCTATTCAAAGCCAAAGCCGTCATTGTCGCCAGCGGTTCGGGAGATAGGCGGGACCGATTACCTGGTGAGATGGAACTTTTGGGCAAAGGGGTAAGCTACTGTTCACCCTGCGACGCCCCTTTCTTTAAGGGTGAAGAGGTTGCGGTGGTCGGATATGATGATCCCGCGGTTGAGGCCGCGCTGTTCGCCACTCGGTTTGCCGGAAAGGTGTATCTAGTTTGTCCGGCACCGAAATTGGCGGTCCTGCCTCAAAACGAAAACGCGGTGGCCGAAGAGGCCAAGATAGAGCTTATTTGCGGCTGTATGCTAAAGGAGATAAAAGGCGAAGATACAGTAGTTTCCATTATTCTCTCCGGCCGGAACGGCCAGCGGGAACTGGCGGTCAGCGGCGTATTTCTCTATCTGGGCGGATGTCAGCCGGCGGTAGACTTTCTAGACGATATCATCAAGTTCCACGAGAAAGGTTACATACTGGCAGGTCCATTAGACATGTCTACCTCGCTCCCGGGCGTATATGCCGCCGGGGATGTGCGCTGGCATGAGCTGAAACAGGCGATTATAGCAGCTTCGGATGGTGCTACTGCCGCGTTAGCCGTGGATAAATACATACATCGCCGGGAGCGGATGAGAAGTCAGCACGGAGCAAGATAACAGGCTGAAGGAGTCGATTGGGATGACAAGGTTCAAACGGGCTGAACGGATACGCGAGCTTCCTCCTTATCTGTTTGCCGAAATTGATAGGTTACGAAAGCAGGTGGCTGAGCAGGGGGTGGATCTTATCGACTTTGGCATAGGAGATCCTGACCTGCCCACGCCCCCAGGGATAGTTAGCCGGGCGGCTCAGGCGGTGAGCCGGCCCGGGCATCACCGCTATCCCTCTTACGAGGGGATGCTGGAATTCAGGCAGGCGGCCGCCGCCTGGATGGAGAGGAGATTCGGGGTTGATATCGACCCCCAGACCGAGGTCATCTCTCTAATTGGTTCAAAAGAGGGCCTTGCTCATCTGCCGCTGGCGTACATAAATCCAGGAGATTTATCCCTGGTACCTTCCCCCAGTTATCCGGTGTATAGTACGGCCACCCTTTTCGCCGGAGGAGAGAGTTTCTTCCTCCCGTTGTTAAAGGAGAACCAGTTTTTGCCCGACCTGAGCGTTGTTCCCGAGGAGGTCCGTAAGCGAGCTAAACTGCTGTTCATCAACTATCCCAATAACCCCACCACCGGGGTAGCCGATGGCCGGTTCTTCGAACGGGTGGTCGATTTCGCTCGCAGCAACGATCTGATTGTTTGCCACGATGCCGCTTACTGCGAGGTTTACTATGACGGCAAAAAGCCCCCCAGTTTCCTTCAGGTTCCCGGAGCCAAGGACGTAGGGGTGGAGTTTCACTCCCTCTCCAAGACCTTCAATATGACCGGCTGGCGTATCGGATTCGTCTGCGGCAACGCCGAGGTTGTAGAGGCGCTGGGAAAGGTGAAGACCAATATCGACTCGGGAGTATTTCAGGCCATTCAGGAAGTAGCCGCCTACGCGTTGGCCAATGAGGATGATTCGGCCCAACGCATGCGCCAGGTTTATCAACAGAGAAGGGATATACTTCAGCAGGGCATAAAACAAGCCGGCCTGGAGATGGAAACCCCGTCAGCCACTTTCTATCTTTGGGTTTCGATTCCCCCGGGATCCAGCTCGGCTGAATTTGCCACTCATCTTTTGGAAAAGACTGGAATTGTGGCCACTCCTGGGAACGGTTTCGGCCAGGCGGGAGAGGGTTATATTCGTTTAAGTCTTACGGTGACCACCGAGAGGGTAAAGGAGGCGGCGGAGAGAATCTCCCGACTCTCCTTTTAGGCTGGCCATGGGCGGTTGATGCGGGTCCGATGTGGGAAAGACGATGGCTTTTGTGGGTATTGGTTCCAATATGGGGAATAGAGTAAGAAACTGTTGTCGGGCCTTGGCTCTCCTTGGCCAGCAAAGGGCGACTAGATTGGTGGCGGTCTCGAGCTTGTTTCTTACCCAGCCAGTGGGTGTTCCCCGCCAGAGATGGTTTGTCAACGGTGTAGTAGGAGTAGAAACGACTCTTTCGGTGCAAAAGTTATTTTCCCTTTTACAAGGGATAGAAAACGAGCTGGGACGAACTCGTCCCTACCCCGATGCACCACGCACCATTGACCTTGACCTGCTGTTTTTCAACGGTCTGATCTGGTTGGGCCAGCAGTTGCGGATTCCTCACCAAGAGGTAAGGCGGCGACGTTTCGTCTTGGTACCGCTGGCTGAGATCGCCTCCGATTTTCAGGACCCGGTGACCAGACTAACCATGGAGAAATTGCTGGCCAGCTGCCTGGATCAGTCTCGACTGAGGTTGGCCGTCCCTTCGAATAGGTTATTAAGTTTACTTAGGGGTGAGGAATCTTTCCCCCGGCAGGAGGTTTATTAACTTGGCTGGTTTCGTCCGTTCCCTGCTTATTTTTGCCTTTTTCTATTTATTATACCGGGTCGTCAAGATAGTGGTTCCTCTTTTTCTGAACAAGTCAGCCCGACGTTCCCGATTGCCTTCCGAGGATGAAGGCCGCCTGGTCAAAGACCCTTATTGCCAGATTCACATACCTGAGAGGAATGCTTTATCAGCCGAGGTAGAGGGCCAGGTCCATTACTTTTGTAGCCTCAGATGTCTTAAGGAGTTTAAGAGGCAAAAGACGTAAGTTAAAAGTGAAACCTGGAGAGGGGGATGCCCCATGGCTTATAGTTACAAAAATCTGGGAAAGACCATTATCGCAGGTTTTATCGCCACCCATATTGCTACCTTTTGGGGCTATCTGGAAACCGGGGTTGGTCTACCCCGCCTGGACTTATTAACTGCCGTCGGCGTAAAAATAGTCCCTCAGGGGGTTTCCGCTGCTTTCACCTATAACTGGGGAGCGGTGTTCCACTACCTGGATGGAATAATCCTTGCGTTGTTGTACGACAGGTTTTTTTATTCCCGCTTGCCTGGTCACGACATATTCCGCGGGTTGGTCTACGGAATCCTGGTCTGGATAGGCTCGGGCCTGCTCTACCTTCCCCTGGTGGGAGGGGGGCTTTTTGGCGCGGCCAGGGGTGGTCCCTTTTTATGGAGCGTAATGATCTGGCACATGGTTTGGGGGGTGGCGTTGGGCGTTTTCTATTTTGGTGCTGATGCTGCCCGGGAAAAGCAATAACCAGTTGGCCAAAGCTTGGGGTCTGTGACCGAGTTAACGATAGCCTGCAGAGACGGTGACCCGGAAGGCCGCCTTTACTATTGTGTTCATCCGCCGCCCATAGAGGCGAGGGGTAAACTAGCTCCGGGTAATGAGAGGAGAAAGGTGAGGCAAAAAGATGAAACTCTTTATCGATACCGCTAACCTCCAACAGATAAGAGAGGCCGATGAACTGGGCCTTATCGATGGAGTTACCACCAACCCAACGCTTCTGGCTAAAGAGGGTAAGGATTTCAAGGAGCTACTCCATGAGATCAGTCAACTGGTGAAAGGCCCGGTCAGTGCCGAGGTGGTCTCCCTGGAATCTGAGGGGATGATCCAAGAGGGCCGCATCCTGGCTAAGATAAACGACAATATCGTGGTAAAGGTTCCCATTACCCTGGAAGGCTTGAAGGCGGTAAGAAGGTTAAAGGCCGAGGGGATAGCTACTAATGTGACGCTGGTCTTTTCCGCCAATCAGGCTTTGCTGGCTGCTAAGGCCGGGGCCGCTTTCGTTAGCCCATTCGTGGGCCGGCTGGATGATATAAGCTATATCGGGTTAGAGGTGGTGGAGCAGATTTTGACCGTGTTCGAGAATTACGATCTAGATGCCGAGGTGTTGGTGGCCAGCGTAAGAAGTCCCACTCATGTGCTGCAAGCCGCCTTAACCGGCGCGGATGCAGCGACCATTCC
>JAZFTZ010000292.1:0-7784 GCA_036446955.1 Thermodesulfobacteriota bacterium | reverse complement strand
GGTGTCAGGCTAGGGTTGCAGCCGGTTAGAGTTCATTTTGGGAGCATATGATGGACAAGTTTTCAGTACTAGGTAAAAGTGTGCCCAGAATTGACGCCCTGGACAAAGTTACTGGCTGGGCGAATTACACCGTGGACATCCACCTACCGGGCATGCTGTTGGCAAAAGTTTTAAGAAGCCCCCTTCCTCACGCCAGGATTCTGAATATAGAAACAAGCAAAGCCCTGGCATTGCCCGGAGTGAAGGCGGTGATCATCAGTGCGGACGCGCCTATTGTAAAGCAGGATCCCTTGAGCTTCAGGTCAGACCTGTTGAGGATCTTTGCTACTGACCGGGTGCGCTATGTGGGCGATGAGGTGGCCGCGGTGGCGGCCGTTGACGAAGCTACTGCCGAAGAGGCCCTGGACTTGATTCGGGTTGAATACCAGGAACTGCCGGCAGTCTTCGACCCAGAAGAAGCCATGAAGCCCGGCGCTCCCCAGATCGACGACCAGCCGGGCAACGTAGCGGGAAGATACGATATATCTCGCGGCGACCCTGAAGAAGCTTTCAAAAGAGCCGATTACATTTTCGAAGATAAAGTAACAACTCAAATTCAGCACCAATGCTATATGGAACCAGTGGGCTGCCTGACCGCGGTTGACCCATCGGGTAAGATCACTGTATGGCTGTCGTCCATGGATCCCTCGGGAATGCGCGCCTCTCTGGCCGAGGTCTTGGGGCTTCCGGAGAGCAAAATCCGGGTTATCCAGGCCCACGTGGGCGGCGCCTTCGGCGGCAAGATAAGCCTCTTGCCCCTTTATCCCATCTGCAGCCTGCTCAGCCTGAAAACCGGAAGGCCGGTCAAGATTATCAACTCCCGGGAG
Organism: Thermodesulfobacteriota bacterium; assembly: GCA_036446955.1. Classification (GTDB taxonomy): domain Bacteria; phylum Desulfobacterota; class JAZFTZ01; order JAZFTZ01; family JAZFTZ01; genus JAZFTZ01. The sequence goes on along the minus strand of JAZFTZ010000292.1, from coordinate 6,918 downwards.
GAGGAATTCACCGCCACTCTTCCCCGCATTCCAACTGCTATCGAAATAAAGAGCGGTTTCAAGAAAGACGGCACTATATTGGTCAAGCAGACCCGGGTACTGGCCGACAACGGAGCATACAAAGAGCGGGGAGTCTATATCGTGGCCAAGATGATTGTCGTCTCCGACAATCTTTACCGAATACCGAACTTGAAGACCGAAGCCACCGTTGTCTTCACCAACAAGACCCCGGTGGGGGCATTCAGAGGGTTCGGCACCACCCAGATGTGTTTCGCGCTGGAGACGCACATGGACCAGGCGGCCAGAGAACTTTCCCTGTCTCCGGTGGAATTGAGGCTTAAGAACGCGACCCAAACCGGGGATGTTACCTCCCACGGCTGGAAGGTGGACAGCTGCGGCTTGAGCCAGTGTATTCAAGAGGCCGCAAGGGAAGCGGGGCTGAATGATAAAGATAAGAGGAAAATGCCCGGTCAAGGCATGGGAATAGCTTGTGCGCCCTTCGAGTGCGATGTGCGCAAGCGGGATGAGTTCACTGGTTCCATCGCGTTTGTGAGAATCCTGGAGGACGGGAAGGCCCAGATAATCTCCGGCGAGGCCGAATACGGCCAGGGCTGGATGACGGTGGCCGCGCAGATAGCGGCCGAGGAATTAGGCCTGCCCTATGAGGATATGGAGGTGCTCCAGGTGGATTCGGATGTGACACCATATGCCTTGGGCCCCTGGGGCCTGAGAGTTACCGTGAGCGGAGGAAACGCGGTAAAGCTGGCGGCCGCGGATGCAAAAAGAAAAATATTTGAACTGGCTGCTGAAGTCCTAGAGGCCAATCCCGGCGACTTGGTAATCGAAAATAGAAAAGTTCAGGTGAAGGGTTCCCCCCAGAAGGCCATTCCCTTGGCCTCGCTGGCGCGAATGACCTACATGAAAAGGGGAAAGTCACCTATCATGGGCGAAGGGGTTGATGAGCCGGATACCGAGCCCAGCAACCGGGTTACTCTATACGGGAACCTCGCCCGGGCATATATCTTTGCCGCTCAAGCGGGGGAAGTAATAATCGATAGAGAGACGGGACAAGTCAAGATACCGGCTATCGTTTCTGCACATGACATCGGTAGAACAGTAAACCCGGCCGCGGCCGAGGGCCAGGTTGAGGGAGGACTCGCCACCGGCCTTGGATATGCTTTGAGCGAAGAGATTCTCTGGGATGGGGGAAAGATTCTTAACCCCAATTTCCTGGATTACCGCGTCCCCACAGCTGCGGATGTGCCGGCCATAAAGACCATTCTGGTGGAGACCGACGAGCCGAATACTCCGTTCGGGATAAAGGCCATAGGAATGCCAAGTACTATTATGCCTTCACCCTTGCTCGCCAATGCTATTTACGATGCGATCGGAGTTAGACTGACCAGCCTGCCGCTTACGCCTGATAAGATATTGACCGCCATAGAAAAGACTCTCTAAAAACGGTTTGTCCCTGGCATCTCGCTCGCCAGACAAACTACCGGAAAATGGAGATTCCCAGTTAAAATCGATAATATAGCGGGGCCAGAGGCTTAGCAAAATTTCCAGGTGAAATCTTTACCCGGGACAGGGACCTTTTTGGCTTGACAGGCCAGCCTAGCAGCTCATTTCATTCAATATTATGCTCAAATCCTAACATACAACCTGGACCGATTTTCGGAGGCAGCTCACAGTAACCGGGGCGGAAGATCGGCTTAACCTTCACTCCACAATTAAACGGCCCACCGATCAAGCATTAGCCGCTAATTGCCCATTCTTAATTTCTAGGAGGCCAGAAGTTTTATCTTCCTTTTCTATCCTCAATCCATTCGAAGACATTAAGGGATATCCCCGTCACATCATCTCTCTGGGTGGCCAGAAAGAGAGCAGCCTCAGCGACTTCCTCGGGCTCAAGTACCGCTCCGCCCTGGCGTCGCTGGTTAAGGGCGCGCTCCTTAAGGTTTTCTATCGCCACCATCGCGTGAGGAGCCAGCGCATTTACCGTAATGCCAAATTCCTTGAGTTCCAAGGCCAGAACCTGGGTTAGGGCCTCGACCCCAAACTTAGAAGCGCAATAGGGGCCGAACCTGGGCCTTCCCTTCTTTCCCATTCCCGAAGAGACGTTGATGATCTTACCTTCTCCCTTTTCAATCATCAACGGCGCCACCGCTTTCGAGCAAAGAAAGGTTCCAGTCAAGTTAATGGTTATTACTTGGTTCCAGTCTTCGAGCTCCGTTTCCAATAATGGCTGTGGAGTACCGGGACCTCCAGCGTTGTTAACTAGAATATCTATCTTTCCGAATTCCTTGACCGCCTTGTCTGCCAATTCCTGAACATCCTTCTCACTAGAGACATCGGCCTTTACAGGCAAACACCTTCTGCCCAGGGAACGAATCTCTGAAGCTGTGTTTTCTATTTCTGCCTCGGTTCGCGAACATATAATCAGGTCGGCTCCTTCTCTGGCAAAAACACGTGCGATCGCTTTGCCGATGCCTCTACCCCCGCCGGTTATCAGTGCTATCTTGCCGCTGAGCTTCATTACAGATCCCCAAACAAGTTAAAAGATAGAACCCCTAGGGAAGTTCTTAAGTTTCCAAGCATCAAAAGAGAATCTAAGGCCTTTAAGCCCAAACCGTCAAGGCTTTATTGCAGTCTTGTTACCTAACCCCTTGAATGGCAAGAGGTATTGGAAAATGGGAAACTTTATTCTCCCGCGAAACTGGCTCATAAGCTAGAGTTTCTGGCATAAGAGGGGATCTGTGTAGATAGCTGGATAGCTTTAGGAGCCGGTGGGCTGGATTTCAACCGCAAATCGCTTGCCCGCTGAGACCTTGTTGAGTGGAGATTTCCAGTTATGATAGCTATCTCAAATCAAAGATGGTTGCGTCTATCTCTAGACCTGTTTCCGAGTAGAATCGTCACCGAGCCACGAGCCGTACCCATTAGCGGTCCCAAAAAGTTTGGGAAAGGGTTTTAGGGGATAATCCAACCTTCACCTCAAAAAGCTTCACAAGCGAGGTAGCTTGAAATCAAAGGACTCCCTTAAACCCTTAAGGATTGTATCCGTATTCCTGCCAGCGATTTATTACCTTTTGCTTTATCTCCTCGGGCCAAGCGGACTCGAAACTGATCACTGTGGGAATCTGGTCGGCTGGCCATTCCGGAGGGAAGTTGGCATCGAAGAATACCCGCGCCCCTTTGTGTTTCTCTCGCTCCTCAGGCGTAATGAAAGGCCAAAGCGCGATGGAGCTGGTACCCTTCTGCACGTGAATGCCATGCTCAGGGTGAAGCCTGGTGGTCAGGCACCAGAGCACATCGTCCGCGTTGGTGACATCCACGTCCTCACCAACCAGGATGATGTAGGGCCGCAAGATGCCCGGCTTGCTGCCCCAGATGGCTGAGACCAGGGTATGCCCGAAGCCGGGGTAAGTCGGTTTTGCTGACACCACCACGGCCAGGTTATGAGGCAATACATAAACCGACTTGAACGGCACGCCTGCCTTCCTAAGCACGCCGGCGATCAAAGAGCTTTGTTGGATGGAGGTAAGCACTCCGCTGCTGGCCCAGGGTTTGCCAGGGCAGGAGAAGGAAAAAATAGGGGAATCCCGATAGGTGATGCATTTTACTTTGAAGACCGGGCTCATTGTCCCGGTCCCTGCGCTGTACCCGGTGAATTCGGCAAAGGGGCCTTCCAGCTTTCTCTCGCTTACGACCTCCCCCTCAAAGATCAGCTCGGCGTTCGCCGGGACCTCCAAGTCGCAGGTCTCACAGCCAACCAACTCCACCGGCTGCCTTCGCAAAGCACCCGCCATGTCGGCTTCGTCCACGTAAGCAGGGAATTGACCTCCCGCGGCTATATTGCAAGCTGGGTCCACGCCCACGGCTATTGCCATGGGCATGGGCTTACCGATAGATTCGTACTTCTCATAAAATATCCGTGGCCCATGCTGCATCGGGTGGGCCAGGAACCCCAACGTCTTTTCATCATGGACCATGTGCCGGTAGGTGCCCCAGTTCACCCAACCTGAGTCCGGGTCCTTGGTCACGTCTATATGCCAGGTACCCAGAAACCGGCCACCATCCACAGCGTGCAGAAGAGGAACAGGGAATTTGAGCACATCTACGTCATCGCCGGTCAGGATGTTATCCTTGCAAGGCGCCTTATCCGTCTTCACCGGTTTCACCGGCTTCTCGATCCTTCGGCTGTATTCCTCAATTATCTCCGCGGTGGGCGTATCCTTGGGCATATCCAAAGCGAGCGCGACCCGGCCCTGTATGACAGGCGTGGTTGGACCGAGCGCGTTGCCGAACAGCCTGAATCCCTCTGGATAACCCTTTATTTTTTCGAACAAAGGTGCGGGCGCCCGCAGATCCTGTCCCCGCTGGGCAATGGCTCCGGCCTCCAGGTTCCAGTCCACCTCCACCTTTACCCGCCTGAGCTCACCTTCGGCCTCCAGCCGGGCTATGAATTCCCGGAGATCGTAATCCGGCATAACAGATTCTCCTCTTTGCGGATGTTGCTAGTTTACATTTACTAATCTGCCCAAACTATTTATTTCCCTTTTGCATCATAGCGAACCGTCTGTCCGAGCTTTTACAAATACTTCAAGTTGTTTCACTCGCGCCCAAGGATGCATCCCGCCACTGTTACAAGCATTAGCCGCTAAATGTTTTTAGAGGAACCAGCCGTACTAGCTGCGCTGATCATGACAGTTTCACCGGAAAAAGTCAAAGTGACCTCCCCCGCCGATGTTTACTTCCTCCTCCTAAATTTTGTCCTATGGCCTTGCGCCGCGTTCTCGGCCAATCAAAACCGACCGCAGGCTCTAACGAACCGGCTGTTGGCTCGACAATGCCGGGAAAGACCTCGCCTAAAATTTGGGAAAGGGGTCTGGGGAAGAACCTTTTTTAAAAGGTTTTCCCCACTTTTCCCTTGACAGATTTCTGACTCCCTGGTAGTTTCACGCTGCCAAACCCGAAAGCCCCCGGCGGGCTCAAGGGTTTTACTGCGGTAATGGTCAGGGCTGATTCAGGCATAAAAGCGGCAAGGATATGGAAGGCAAGAAGGCAGCCGTAATTTCCCGTTATTCCTTGAATTGGCTGGCCACGGCGGAGTGGATGGGAAAAACGGGGCTGACTAGTAATGTCCACTGGGTAGAGCTGGCCTTTCCTCACCAGGACAAGGCGTTAAGGACCAAGACGGTGGAGCGGACGGTTCTGGCTGCCGGCGTTTACTGGAACCGGCTTTGCCCTGATAGCTTGGATATGAGGTGTTTATGGCGGATGCACAGTACGATGCGCTGATCATTGGCGGTGGTTGTAGCGGCTTAATTGTGGCAAATTATCTGGCGCTATATGGCGGGATGCGCACCGCCATCTTTGAGGCCCGGCATGAGCTGGGCGGCGCCTGGGCCAACGAAGAGGTGACCCCCGGATTCACAGCTTGCACTCACGCCGCCGCGCTGAGTGACTATTACACTTTGCCCCTGGAGAGGGATTTCCCTTTGAAGGAGAAGGGGTTTGAGTATCTGTCCTATCCCGCGGCCAAAGGAGCTATATTCAAGGAGGACCATTCCTCCTTTTGTATCTATTCGGCTAAGACCGACCCCAGCGGGGAAGCTACCGCTCGGCAATTCGGCAAGTTCTCCGCCCGGGACGCGGATACCTGGCTGTGGCTTTGGGAATTATTCCAGGAAAAGGTGCGGCCGGTTATCTTCCAGCATCTGTTCAATCCATTGCCGCCCACTGGGGAGCCGACCCGGTTGAATAAACTTTTTCAGGAGCTGTGCCGAGAGGAGTCCTCCCGAATAGACGCCTCCATGGCGGTTAAATCCGAGCTGGCCACGCTCAGGGACCTGTTTGAAAGCGAGGCGATAATAGCCGGGCTGGCCCGGCTCAATCATTCGGCCACCGGCCTTTCCCCCGATGCGGAAGGCAGCGGGTTAATGGTCTTGTTTCGCATGCCCCATATGCACACCGAGACCGGCACCTGGCGGGGGGGCACCCACAGCCTGGCCCATATAATGAGCCGGATATTCGTGGAAGCCGGCGGGGAATTTTTCACCCGCGCTGAAGTGGACAAGGTGATCATCGAAAACGGGCAGGCCCAAGGCATCCGGCTTAGCGATGGGAGCGAGATAAAGGCTTCCCAACTGGTGGTCAGTACGCTGGACCCGGTGAACCTCTGCTTCAAACTTATAGGTAAGGAGCATCTTCCTGAGCGGCTTGCCCGCCGGGTAGCCCATTTGGAGAGATGGCGGGGGACATTGAGCTGGTACGGCTGGGCCGTGCATGAGCTGCCCGATTACCGGGCGGCTGAGAACGAGCCGGACATCAATAAGACAGGCAGAATCGTCATGGTGAGCAAGGACCCGGAACTGATGGTGCGCAATCAGGCCTGGCGACGGCTGGGAAAGATGCCCCCCGAGCTAAGCCTTTCCACCTGGGCCCATAGCAGTATAGATAATAGCCAGGCTCCGGAAGGAAAGCATGTGCTGGGCTGCGAGGAGTTTGTGCTGCCTGCCAACCGTCTATCTGAGCAAGAGTGGAAGGAGTTCAAGAAAAAACATGCCCAGGATATTATTAAGGAGTGGCAGGGGTTCGCGCCCAACATGAGCTGGGATAACGTTATCTCCTATCTCCCCCTGACACCTCTGGACTGCACCCACGCGAGCAATTACGGGCCGGAAGGGTGCAACATCATCCTTGACTGTACCCCCAACCAGGTGAGATACCGGCCCACGCCGGAGCTGGTCCATCACCGCACGCCAATAAAAGCTCTCTACGCTACCGGCGGCGGCTGGCATTACGGCGGTGGTGCCTGGGCCTGCAGCGGATATAACTGCTACAAAATCATCTCCCAGGATATGAGCCTGACAAAACCCTGGCAGGAAAAAGGCTGGGAGTTTTAAAGGCAGTGTG
>JAZFTZ010000291.1:0-2946 GCA_036446955.1 Thermodesulfobacteriota bacterium | reverse complement strand
CCGGAAAGAGTGGGGTGTGAAACTGTTAAGCTGCCGCTCTCACTCTGAATTGCAATATATAAGACCTATTATCTTGCTTAAAAGGGTTGTCCCCTAAAACCCCCTCCTAAACTTTTTGTGCTGGCCTTTGATTTGTGCGGCGCGCAAATCAAAGGGACGCGTCAGTGGACCCCTCCCCCTGGCCCCCCTAACCCCGAGCTGGTATGTTTGGATTGGCGCGCTAGCACGCCAATCCAAACACAACTCAAAGTTTAGGAAAGGGGTGTGGGGAAGAACCCTTTTCAAAGGGTTTTCCCCACGCCGCCTGCCTTCTCCAAACCAGCCAGCATATGCGCCCGGCGCAGTGGTTCGGGGATACGGTACCGGGTAAGGCAGGAGGTGGTGATCTTAATTGCGCTTTCCAGATCTATTCTGTGTCCTGGGGATACAAAGATCGGTTTTACCTTCGGACGGCTCCTTAAAGCCGCGCCTACGACCGTGTCTCGGTAAATGAGGGGAGTGTAAGCCCCGCGAACGTCTGCTGGTGTCTGGTAGTTGCCCACCAGCTTGCTCTTAGCGCAACCGATAGTGGGTACATCCAGAATAACGCCCAGATGCGAGGCCAAACCTAAGCCGCACGGATGGGCGATACCCTGACCATCAAAGAGGAACAGGTCAACGTCAGACTTGAGTTTAAAGATAGCCTTAAGCAGCGCCGGCCCTTCCCTGAAGGTCAACAGGCCCGGCAGGTAGGGAAAACTGATGGGGCAGGAAGCCACCACCTGCTCCACTAACTCAAGCCCGGGCAGCGCGGCCACACTGACCGCCGCCACCACCCGGGTGCGCGCCTCGGCATAGGCCGCGTCCGCGGCCGCTATCAGCCGGGGGTGAAAACTCTTGCCTGGCTTGAGTACCAGCTTGTCTCTTAATGATTCCTGGATGCGTCTGGCAGTGGCGGGGTCCACTTTCCAGGGATGAAGGTTCCTAACCTTCATCCCCTTCCTCGGAAGGAGCGCCCGCGTAGAAGAAGCGATCCGTGAGCCGGTCAAAACTGGTCCAGCGTTTCCCTTCCCGCTTGGCTTTGGTCAGAATCTGCCGGGTCCAGTTCACCTTGCCGTCCATATCCTCGATGTGGTGTAAGACCAGCGCCTCCAGGGTTTTGGGCTTTTTGGGTGACTGATACTCGTACAGGCCGTGGTGGCTCAGGAGCATGTGTTTGAGTAACAGGCAGAGCTCGGCCGGGAAACCCTCGATCTCATTTATCTTATCCTCCACCAACTCCACCCCAAGAATGATATGTCCCAAAAGCCGGCCTTCATCAGTATAGTCAAAGCCGCGCGCGTAAGTCAGCTCCTTGATCTTGCCCAGGTCATGGAGCAAAGCACCGACCAGGAGCAGGTCCCGATCCACCTCGGGATAATGTTCAGCCACCCTAGCGGCCAGCTTGACCACCGACAGGGTATGCTCCAGCAATCCGCCCAGATAGACGTGGTGGCGCCGCTTGGCCGCGGGGACCTGGCAAAAGCCGGATATTATCTCCTTATCGGCAAACAAGGCGTGCACCAACTTTACCAGAGCAGGCCGCTGAACGGGTTCAAACAGCTGTCTCAATTCGTTCAACATCTCCTCAGGCTCTCTTGGCGCGCTGGGAAGGAAATCGGCCCAAGAAATGCCCTCATCCTCACACCTCTCCAAATCCGAGATGTTCAGCTGAATCTCCTGCTGATAAATCTCCGCCGTCCCTTTCACCGCGATCAGATCGCCATTTTCAAAACGAGCCGATAATTCCTGCGCTCTCTCCCAGACCCGGCCGGTGACCTCTCCGGTCCTATCCATAAGTTGCAAGGTGAGATAAGGCTTGCCGTATCTGGTCTCTGCCCGGGTCTTTCCCTTCACCAAAAAAGCCGCATTGACCCTATCACCTTCCTTGATATCGCCAACGAACACCTTAGCCATGATACTCACCCCTTTTGAGTCTTCCCAAGGGGACGGGGCCGCCGGCCCCTTGGTGGAGGAAACTTTCTCTGGGGAAAACCCTTTAAATTCGGGGCCTCCAAGAAGCTTTGCTTCTCGGGGCGAGAGTAGGGTTCCCCCACACAGATAGCCCTTAATTCTTCCCCTGGGAGTGTCATATATATGACAACAGTACCAAAGCTTAGCACCAAAGGGGTTGATTTTCGAGAACAATTGGTTTAAGTTGAGTATGAAAGGAGCGACAATGTTTGTCTTGGGAAACCTATTGCAGGCACTGGCCACTATTCTGGAATATTCCCTGAATATATACATGATAATATTGATTGCCCGGGCGGTCATCTCCTGGGTGAGCCCGGATCCGTATAACCCGATAGTTCGTTTTCTCTATTCCGTCACCGAGCCAGTACTATACCCCATCCGGCGCACCCTGCGCCTGCACAACTACGCCGTTGACTTCTCTCCCTTGATCGCTTTCTTTGTCATCATCTTTATAAAGTTGTTCGTGGTGCAAACTTTGCTCCGACTGGCCCTCACCCTCAAGACCTGAGAGGTAATACTATTCCCTTATCATCCTCGATCATGAATACCGGGAGGATAAGTGAGCGAAAATAAAATCCCTCCTGTCCGGGAAGATTCCGTTGGTATCACCTTGAGGATATTGGTACAACCTCGGGCCAGGGAGACCAAGATAACGGGAATAACTGAAGAGTACATAAGGCTGGCTGTTGCCGCCCCGCCCGTGGCGGGCAAGGCCAACCAGCAGTGCATATCATTCCTGGCCAAGAAGCTGGGGCTGAAGAAGGAGCAGGTAGAAATCCTGGCTGGAACGCGAAGCAGGAGAAAACTGCTCCGTTTGTTTGGTGTAAACTCCGGCCAGTTGCGAAAAGCGTTGGAAATTTAGAGCGAGCAATCATTGAAAAACAAAAAAAATTGTTGAAATCGTTTCTGGCGTTGCCTATATTTCTCTAAGGACTTATCTGGGCCGAGGGCCCT
>JAZFTZ010000290.1:0-7231 GCA_036446955.1 Thermodesulfobacteriota bacterium | reverse complement strand
TCAAAGGGGTCGATCTCCTCATCAACGGCGATAATGACCTGGGTCTTATCTCCTTTTCCCAGCTATGGGTCCTATGCTAATGTTATTGTTAAGCTAGGATAAGCCTTTCCTTTTTGGGGCCAAGCGCAGTTCAAATAGTGTTCAGGAGGTCAACTTATGGAAGGTTCCAACGTTCAATGGGTACCCAGCAGCTGCTATATGTGCTTCAACTGCTGTGGCATAAAGGTAAAGCTGGTGGATGGCCAGGTAGTGGACATCGTGGGTCATCCCGAAAATCCCAATACCCTGGGCAGGCTGTGCGCTAAAGGGAAGGCGGCTATCCTTGGACTTTATAACCCCTACCGGGTTAAGACTCCGCTAAAAAGGACTAATCCCAGAAAGGGTTTGACCGAGGATCCCGGCTGGCAGGAGATAAGCTGGGATGAAGCCTTGGAAACCGTGGCTGGCAGGTTAAAGGAAGTCAGGGAAAAAGACCCCCGCCAGTTGTTCATAGCCCAGTGCGATTTCCCGGTAGTCCCCCAGGCCAATGCCTTTGCCAGCGCCTTTGGAACGCCCAACAACGGCTGGACCGGAGCGGGCTATTTTTGTGGGAACGGGGTGCACCCCATCATGTACCTGATGCACGGGGCTTTTTACTCCCGGGTGGATCTGGACCTGTGCCGCTACCTGGTGATGTTCGGGAGTCAGGCTGGCTTCATGACCCACATTGGCGCGGTGGAGGAGGCTGGCAAGATGGCCGAGGCCAGGAGGCGGGGCCTGAAGTTGATAGTGGTTGACCCGGTCGGGGGGCATGCCGCGGCCAAGGCGAATGAATGGATCCCCATCCGACCGGGAACCGATGCCGCGCTGGCCCTGTGCCTGGTAAATCTGCTGGTTAATGAACTGGGTTTCTATGATGCTCCTTTCCTGCGTTGTCAGACTAATGCACCTTATCTAATAGGACTTGAGGGTTTGTATGTGCGCGACCCGGCCAGTGGTAAGCCCCTGGTATTCGACCTGAAAAAAAGAGAAGCTAGGACTTATGATGAAGGGGACAGCTCTGATTTGGCCCTGGAGGGAGAGTATCAGGCCAATGGTTCACTGGCCCGGCCAGCCTTCCAGTTATTGAAAGAACATGTAAAGTCTTATACCCCTGAAGCTGTGTCCAGGTTGACCACCGTTCCCCAGGAGATTATTTTAAGGTTGGCCCAAGAGTTCGGCCAAGCCGCCAACCTGGGTGGAACCATAACCCTGGAAGGGCATGAGCTGCCTTACCGGCCGGCCGTGGCTGATTATTCCCGGGGGGCTATCGCTCATAAGCACGGCTTCCAGGCCGGCATGGCTATCGAGCTTATCAACCTGGTGGTGGGTGCCGTGGGTGTCCCGGGCGGCCAGATTCCGGTTAACACCAGCGGCTCAGGGGGTAGGCCCAGGAAGGGGCCGGATGGGCTGTTGATCCCTGGAGAGGAAGCAAGCTTCTACTTCTCCCCCTATCCGGCCCGAAAGGTGAAGCAGCCGGAATCGCTGGAGCTGATTGAGCTGTTCCCGATAGCCATATATGCTCGGCCGGTGGCCGAGGTAACCTTGAAAGAGCCGGATAAGTTCAACCTCCCCTACCGGCCTCGAGTGATCCTGCATGTGCGAAGCAACCAGATGATGTCCTGTGGGCAGCCGGCTAGCATGGCTAAGGTACTGACCGGCACACCTTTCATGGTCTCCTTTGCCTGCGAGTTGAACGAAACAGTACAGTTGGCCGACATCGTTTTACCGGATACCTTTTTCCTTGAAAGGCTGGAACCCTTTGCTGTTGACCCACGCACCGGAAGGCGGGATAGCGCCGATTCCTGGCCAACCAGCCTGAGGCAGCCGGTGGTAGCCCCAGCCGGCCAGGCAAGAACCTGGCTCGAGGTCCTCTTCGATCTATCCCAGAGGATAGGGATAACTGATGACATGAACCTGGCTTTCAATTCCATCCTCAGGCTTAAGGAGCCTTACAAGCTCCAGCGGGGCGATAGCTATAGCCGCGAGGAGGTCATTGACCGCTGGGCCAAGAGCTGGTTCGGCCCAGAGCATGACCTGGCCTGGTTCAAATCCCACGGGTTCCTGAACCAGAGAAAAAAGGTGCAAGATAAGTATCCCCGGCTCTTTCTTGAGGCGCGTATACCGGTTTACCTGGAATACCTGATATCTGTCCGCCAGGAACTGGATAGAGTTACCAAGGAGATAAACCTGGCCTGGGATACCTCGGACTATCAACCCTTGCCCTCCTGGAAACCATGTCCTGCCTTCCAAGATACAGCCGCGCAAGATGAGCTTTATGCGGTCAATTACAAGCTTCCCTTCCACACCTTTTCCTATACCACGGAGAACCCCTGGCTGACCGAGCTGGCTGAACATCACTCTTATGCCTTTCGCGTGCTAGTGCCAGCGGCTTACGCCAAAAGAAAGGGAATCCGCGATGGAGACGAGCTAGTGATCCAGTCTCAAGCAGGACAGGTTAAAGGCCTGGCCAAGGTCAGCCAGTGCATCCACCCCGAGGTGGTGGGCATCGCCGGCACCTTCGGCCATTGGTCGAAAGAGATGCCGGTATCCCTGGGCAAAGGCGTCCACTTCAATTCCCTGCTTCCGACTGAGCTGGAAAGGATTGATATGCTGGGCGCGGGCCTGGACGCCTGTGTGCGGGTAAAGGTCTATAAAGAGTAAAAGCGTACCACTTATCCCTGTGGCGCTGGCCTGAAATCCCGTTTGAGCTTGCAGGGCAATTCATTTATAGGGTCACATCGGTCTTCGATGGATATCGATGTCACCAAGAATGGAAAAAGGAAGTGGGAATGTGCAACCGAGATGAGCTTAACAAACCAGCAAGGGTCGATTAGCTTGACTGTCCTCCTCAGCCGGTGCGGGTTCCAGCTGCCAAAGCTATACAGCTATCGCAGATTAGATTCCTATATGGGGGGGGGTCACCCCAAAACTGGGCCAGTCATAAGTGGAGTTTTCCGACTTGGCTAAGCGCAAAGGCGATCTGCTCCTCGGTAAACTTCGACTTCCTCACGGCAAAATCCCCCTTTCAACATCCGTCTGATTTTGCCAGAAAACTCACTTTCCCGCTGGAACAGTTCCGGGGAGAAGGTCCCCCCTCCCCCTGGAAAGCTTCAAACTGTTACCGATGTCTGAAACAGGACAAACTTGGGGAGGGTTATAAATACGCTTGTCCGCTAATCCGGGCGAGGCGCCAGCCAATGATGAGGAGTATCCCCTTCATAGCAATAGCAACCTAATTAATACGCCCGCAATGCGCCCGCGCTATCTATCCAACCCCTTGAGGGGTCAGCTAAGTTATTGAGGTTAGTGGCGGGGCCGATGGGACTTGAACCCACGACCTCCGGCTTGACAGGCCGGCGTTCTAACCATGCTGAACTACGACCCCACTGGTGGGCGGAACAGGTCTTGATCCTGCGACCTTCGGCTTGTAAGGCCGACGCTCTCCCAGCTGAGCTACCCGCCCTAGCTGATGAAATCCTTGAACTGCTTTCCGGGCTTAAACTTGGGGATATTAGCCGCTTTTATCCGAATGCGCTCTCCGGTCTGAGGGTTCCTTCCATCTCTGGCCGCCCTCTTGGACATGCTAAAGGTGCCGAAACCGACCAGATTTACCTTATCGCCTTTTTTCACCGTCTCCATGACGCTGCTGGTGAAAGCATTTATGGCTTTCTCTGCAGCCGCCCGGCTCAGGTTGGCTTCGGAACAAACCTTCTCCACCAGTTCTGCCTTTGTCATATTCTACCCCCTTATACGGAAAACAACTTTATATCATTTAAGCCAACGTCTACTTAGCAGCATCAATTGGTAAATGTCAAGAACATTTAATGAGTTGTTGCTACTTCCTCGGCTGGACGAGCAGGTACTTCCTGGGCTTGGGGAGTGGGTGGGGAGAATATCTCCTCCGGTCTATCCACCGCTAAAGCTTTAAGCAGAACCTCATCCATGTTTTCAACCAAGACCACCTCGAGGGACTTGAGTATGTGGCCAGGGATTTCCGCCAGATCCTTTTCGTTATCTTTGGGTATAATAACCAGCTTGACTTTGGCCCGATGGGCTGCCAGGATTTTTTCCTTAAGGCCGCCCACGGGCAAGACCCGACCGCGCAGGGTAATCTCACCGGTCATAACGACTTCACTTCTCACCGGTTTTTTCAGCAATGCGGAGGTGATAGCTACCGCCATGGTAATACCGGCTGACGGGCCGTCCTTAGGAATGGCTCCTTCAGGGATATGCACGTGGATATCCACCTTTTGATAAAAATCTTTCTCCAGTCTCAAGCTTTCGCCCCGGGAGCGCACGTAGGAGAGGGCCGCTTGGGCCGATTCCTGCATTACCTCTCCCAGTTTCCCGGTGATGATTAGTTTACCCTTGCCAGGCATGACCGTTGCCTCGGTAACAAGCAACTCGCCGCCTGCCTCGGTCCAGGCCAGACCATTAGCCACGCCCACTTGATTCTCTTTTTCCGTCTCGCTGTGACGGAACTTCGCCACCCCCAGGTATTTGGAGATGTTGTTCGTCCCCAGATTCATAGGCTTGGTTGAACCACTCCTGACCATTTCTTTGGCTATCTTACGGCAGACGCTAGCAATCTCCCGTTCCAGGTTGCGGACTCCGGCCTCGCGGGTGTACAGGCGTATGATGGTCAAAATCGCCTTTTGCGAGAAACTGATGTTCTTATCGGCCAACCCATTAGCCTGGAGCTGTTTGGAAATTAAGAACCTGCGGGCTATCTGCAACTTCTCCGGCTCGGTATAACCGGGCAGCCTTATAATCTCCATGCGGTCTTGCAAAGCAGGAGGAATGCTATAAGTCGTATTGGCGGTGGTTATAAACATCACCCGGGACAAGTCATAGTCAACGTCCAAGTAATGGTCGTTGAAGGCATGGTTTTGCTCCGGATCTAAAACCTCCAGCAAAGCAGACGAGGGATCGCCGCGAAAATCCATGCTCATCTTGTCCACTTCGTCCAACAGGAAGATCGGGTTATTGCTCTTGGCCTTCTTCATGGACTGAATGATCTTTCCTGGCAAAGCCCCGATGTAGGTACGCCGGTGCCCTCTGATCTCAGCTTCGTCCCGGACCCCGCCCAAGGAAACTCGCACAAAGTTCCTTCCCGTGGCCCGGGCAATTGACTTGCCTAAAGAGGTCTTTCCCACGCCCGGGGCACCCACGAAGCAGAGGATAGGGCCCTTCATTTTCTTTACCAAGCTTTGGACGGCCAGATATTCTAAGATGCGCTCTTTCGGTTTCTTCAGGCCGTAATGGTCTTCCTCAAGTATCTTCTCGGCGCCGTCGATATCGTTCTTCTCCTCGCTATAGTCGCACCAAGGCAAACTGAGCAGCCAGTCCAAGTAATTGCGAACCACGGTACCCTCGGCCGACATCGGGGACATGCTCTTCAGCTTTTTCAGCTCCTTATTCGCCTTGTCCTTGGCCTCCTCCGACATCTTCTTCTTCTTTATCTGATCCTCTAACTCCTTCAGCTCGCTGCGAAAATCATCCCGCTCACCCAACTCCTTCTGAATAGCCCTCATCTGCTCGGTCAGGTAGTACTCCTTTTGGTTGCGCTCCATCTGCTTCTTGACCCTGGTCTTTATCTTTTTCTCAATCTGCAGGATCTCGATCTCAGATTGCATGATATTGACCAGTTTCTCCAGTCTTTGGGCTACATCCTCAGTTTCCAGAATCGGCTGCTTATCTTCCAGTTTCAGGGTGAGATGAGCGGCGATAGTATCGCCAAATCGCGACGGATCTTCAATAGAAGCTACCGGAACAACCATCTCCGGAGGGACTTTCTTGTTCAATTTCACGTAGGTCTCGAAGGTGGCACTGGCACTTCGCATTAAAGCTTCCAGCTCAGGGGTCACCACCACCTTATCGATGATCTCTTCCACATCCACAAGGAAATATTCCTCACCGGGCATGAACCTGTTGATGCTGCCCCGCTTTTTCCCTTCCACCAACGCCTTGACGGTTCCGTCAGGCAAGCGAAGCATCTGAACGACCTGGCTCAAGGTCCCGATGGTAAAGATATCTTCCGCCCCGGGGTCGTTAATCTTGGCGTTCTTCTGCGCGGCAAGGAGGATCATCTTGTCTTTATTCATGGCCTCTTCCAAGGCCTTGATAGACTTCTCCCTGCCCACGAACAAGGGAACGACCATATGAGGAAAAACTACGATATCCCTTAACGGAAGCAAGGGCACCAACTTCTTCCCCGCGGTCGGGCTCTTCTTTTCTCCGGCCCCAAAGAATATCATACATTCCTCCTTAGGCGGTCTCTGCCCTCTTTTCGTACACTATGATAGGCCGCTCCTTGTTTACAATAGCCGCCTCATTCAGTATACACTCTTTTACACCTTGCTGGGAAGGCATATCGTACATGACGTCCAAGAGCACATTCTCGAGAATAGAGCGCAGTCCCCGGGCACCCGATTTCCTTTTCTGCGCCTCTCGGGCCACGGCCATCAATGCCCCATCAGTAAAACGGAGCTTCACCCCTTCGAACTCAAGTAACTTTTGGTACTGCTTCACCAGGGCGTTCTTCGGCTCCTTCAGTACCTTGACCAGATCTTTCTCCTCCAGCTCATCCAGGGTGGCGATAACTGGAAGCCGGCCTATGAATTCTGGTATGAGGCCAAACTTCAGTAAGTCCTCGGGCTGGACGAACTTGAGAACCTCTCCGACCTTTCGCTCCTCCTTCCTCCTGATCTCGGCCCCGAATCCCAGACTCTTCACCCCGATGCGATTTTCGATAATGCTCTCCAGGCCATTGAATGCTCCTCCGCAAATGAACAATATATTGGTGGTGTCGACCTGGAGAAACTCCTGCTGGGGGTGCTTGCGCCCTCCCTTGGGGGGCACATTGGCGGTAGTACCTTCGATTATCTTCAGCAGTGCTTGCTGGACGCCTTCGCCGGAGACGTCTCGGGTGATGGAAGGATTCTCCGATTTCCGGGATATCTTATCTATCTCATCTATATAGACTATACCCTTAGAGGCCAGTTCTATATCGTAATCAGCCGTCTGAAGCAGGTTGAGAATAATATTCTCTACATCCTCGCCTACATATCCCGCCTCGGTTAAAGTGGTGGCGTCGGCAATGGTAAAAGGGACGTTCAAAATTCGAGCCAGCGTCTGAGCCAGCAAGGTTTTCCCGGAGCCGGTGGGACCGATCAACAGGATGTTACTCTTTTGCAGCTCAACATCATCC
>JAZFTZ010000289.1:0-8712 GCA_036446955.1 Thermodesulfobacteriota bacterium | reverse complement strand
GAGAACCAGACGCACAACCCGAGCCTGGCCCCAAGCCAGAAGTCGCGGCTCGGGGGAAAAAGATCAAGAACGACCTGGATAAGATAATGGATGACATAGACGAGGTGTTGGAAGAGAACGCCGAGGAGTTCGTCAAAAACTTCGTTCAAAGAGGAGGACAATAGCCATTGCTGGTTAAAGGAGGTTATCCAGGTAGCAGTTTCTTCGACTACCTGAGGACAGAACACGCCGAGCTACTGCCTAAATTCGACCTCGATATAAGCGCTGGCCGTGAACTTATCAAGCAAGCGCTAACTGGAACCACTGTGCTGGCGTTGAAGTGTGAGAACGGCGTGGTGATGGCCGGGGATAGGCGGGCCACCGAAGGACACCAGATAGCTGGCCGGTACATCGAGAAGGTTCACAAGGCTGATGAACACTCAGCCATCGCCATTGCCGGCGCGGCCGGACCTTGCCTGGAGCTAGCCCGACTATTCCAAATCGAGCTGGAGCACTATGAAAAGCTGGAGGGGGTCGAGCTCTCTCTGGAAGGAAAAGCTAATAAACTGTCTCAAATGGTGCGGGCCAATTTGTCTTTGGCTCTCCAGGGTCTGATGATCATCCCTATATTCGTGGGCTACGAGCCGGTCAAGCGGGAAAGCAGAATCTATAAGTATGATGTTACCGGAGGTAGGTACGAAGAGCGGGAATATTACGCCACCGGCTCGGGGGGCACGGCTGCGCGAAACAGTATGAAGAAATTGTACCGCAAGGGCCTAGCTCAGGAGCTGGCCTTGAGAGTAGCTCTGGAGGCGATGTATGATGCCTCAGAGGAGGATGCCGGCACTGCCCCGCCTGATTTAGTCCACGATATCTTCCCCAGCCTAAAAACAGTCAGTGATAGCGGATTTCAAGAGGTGAGCAGCAACGATGTGAAAACTATCTGTCTGGAGATCTTATCTCAGCGCAGGGAGGTCTAATTGGTAATTCCTTACTACGTATCACCCGAGCAGATGGTCCAAGACAAGGCCGAGTATGCCCGGAAAGGGATTGCCAAGGGAAAGTCTATTGTCAGCTTGCAGTTCGACCAGGGCGTGCTGTTAGTGGCGGAAAATCCCAGCTCCTCCTTGAACAAGATCTCAGAGATATATGACAATATCGCCTTTGCCGGGGCGGGAAAGTACAGCGAATATGAGAATCTAAGGAAGGCAGGTATCAGACACGCAGATCTCAAGGGATATGCCTACGGCCGGGAGGACGTTAATGCCAGGTCTCTGGCCAACGCTTACTCTCAACTGATTGGCGACATTTTCAGTCATGAGATAAAGCCTTTGGAGGTGGAAATCCTGGTATCGGAGATCAGGACCGATGGCCAGGTCGGCCTATACCGCATCTCCTTCGATGGAAGTATCGGAGATGAAGAGAGGTTCGCGGCTATCGGCGGACAGGTCGAGGAGATTAATAATTTACTTGCCAAACAGTACCGGCCCGACCTGGACCTCAAAGGTGCGTTAGCTTTAGCGGTGGCCGCCTTGGCAACCGCGGGCAAGCAGGCTATTCCCGCCAAGCAGCTGGAGGTGGCCCTGCTGGATAGCAACTACACGGGCAGAAGGTTTAGGAGGCTCAGCCAACAAGAGGTTAGCGAGCTAGTGCAAGAGAGATGAACCAAAGGATCTATGGCCTGGAAAATGAATACGGCTTGATATCCTCCATGGGTGGAAAAATCAGCCTCTCCGAGGATCGCACCCTGGGATACTTATTCGATAATCTCTCCACCAGGCAACGAAGCACCAACGTTTTCCTCAAGAATGGGGCCCGGCTCTATCAGGACACCGGTGGACACCCGGAGTACGCCACTCCGGAATGCACCAACGCGCTGGACCTTATTACCTACGACAAAGCCGGGGAGCGTATCCTGGAGGAACTGGGAGAAGCCGCGGAAAGGCAGTTGGCGGCTGAGGGCCTTGCCATTCGCATCCACCTTTTCAAGAATAATACCGATTCCGCCGGCAATACTTATGGCTGTCATGAGAATTATCTGGTAGATCGGGATATCAATTTCCAGAAGTTGGCAGAGCTGTTGATCCCCTTCTTCGTGACCCGACAGGTTTACGCGGGGGCGGGAAAGGTGCTGAAGACCCCCTGCGGCTACCACTTCTTTATATCCCAACGGGCCCAACACATATATCAGAAAATATCTGGAGCCACCACCTGCTTCCGCAGCATAATTAACACCCGAGATGAACCCCATGCCGACGCCGAACGCTATCGCCGTCTTCACGTAATCGTTGGTGACTCCAACATGAGCGAATTGGCCAGCTATTTGAAGACCGGCGTTACCGGGATAGTCCTGTCCATGTTAGAGGATGGTTTCTTGACCAGCAAGCTCATCCTGCGGGACCCAGTCCGGGCTATCAGGGAAATCTCCTCCGATACCAGCCTGAAAAGGAAGGTAAAGCTGGACCGCGGTTTAGAATTTAGCGCGGTTGAGATCCAAAGGGAGTATCACAATTTGGCGGTAGATTATTTCAAAAACAAGGAAGTCGATGAAATGACCGCTGATATTCTCCAACGCTGGGGCTCAGTACTTAAGAGGCTGGAAGGGGAACCGGACTTGCTTATTCGCGAGGTGGATTGGGCAATAAAGAAGAATCTGTTAAACTCGTTTATGAAAAAGTGCAAGATTGGCTTGGATGATCAAAGAATAGCAATGATGGACCTTCAGTACCATAATATCCGGCAAGCGCGCAGTTTTTATTACCTGTTGCAGAGGAAAGGCTTGCTAGATAGGATCCTGTCGGAAAAGGACATCGCCAAAGCCATGGAATCCCCCCCCCAGGACACGCGTGCCAAGCTGCGAGGTGACTTTATTCGCCGGGCCAACGAGAAATGCAAATCTTACAGTGTGGATTGGAGCTATCTGAAAGTTAATGACCGCTACCAAAGGACAGTGATATGCAAGGACCCGTTCCGCCACTCCGACCTAAGGGTTCAGGAGATGCTTTCCTCCCTCTAGTCCGATAGCGCGGGTTCTCACCAGTACATTCTAATGGGGAAAATAAGTGAAACGTTTCAGGGACGCGCTGGATGAAGGTTTTGTTTTCACTATGGAGGTGACACCCCCAAAGGGGACAAATCTAGCCGGGGTCTTTGCCGAGGTCGCCAAGTGCAAAGGCAAAGCGGCAGCCATCAATGTAACCGATTGCCCGCTGGGCCGGCTGAAGATGAGCTCTATATCTGCTGCCTCGATAATCAAGGACCGATCACAGATAGACACCATTTTCAACCTGACCTGTAGGGACCGGACCGTTATGGGTTTACAGGCCGACCTTCTTGGCGCCCATGCCTTGGGATTAGAAAACATTCTTGCCCTAACGGGCGATTCTGCGGCAGAAGGTCAGGGGGGAGTGTTTCAGGTTGATGCCTTGGGCCTGGTAAAACTCTTAGCCGGGCTGAATCGAGGAAACGATGCCTGGGGCAGAGAGCTGGAGGGGAAGACCTCCTTTTTCATCGGGGTGGCCGCCAACTCTGGCGCCCCCAATTTAGAGAAAGAGTTGATCCGGGTCGAGGCGAAGATCAGGGAAGGAGCTAATTTTGTCCTGACTCAACCCAGCTACGATGCAAAACGGGCGGGTGCCTTTTTAAAAGCGGCCGCCGGATTAGGGGTGCCCATCCTGCTGGGACTAATGCCCTTAAAGAACCTATCCCTGGCCAAGTATCTAAATCGGTCCGTTCCCGGCATAGAGGTACCGCCCGACATAATTTCCCGACTGGCCCAGGCCGATGGCGAAGGACAAAGACAAATCGGCGCGGCTATCGCTTTGGAACTATTTGAAGAGATAGGTCAGGATTGTCAGGGGTTCCATATAATGCCAGTCGGAGATTTGGAGCTAGCTTGTCAGGTCTTGGATGAAATCGCCCGACGCGTTTAATCCACAATCTCCGATAAGCCAACGATGAGAAAACCCCGCCGCTTAAGCCGGGGCAGGTTGTCTTTGATCACTGCCATGGTGATCGGGTGAGGTTGAATCACGCCTACCGCCGTTCCCTCTTTCAATGCCTGGTGGGAGAGCCGAACCAGTTGCTCGTAAACTCTTTCCCGCTGCTTGATGTTATCTAAGAATATCTTTTTTTCGCCCGCTTTAATGCCCATGTCCAGTGCCAAGCTATAAGCCAGAGACGTCCTCCCGGTTGCTCCCTGGAAAAAGTACAGGCCGGCGGCCTTAATCTCCTCCAGCGCAACGGTCATGAGCACAGTGTCATCGGCAAAGGAAGGCCTCAGGTGACTGTAAACCCCCTTGATATAGGGGATGCCCTTCATCTGGGTGCGCAACCTGGACCGAATCTCCTCCTCGGTCATGCTCGGCAAAATAGCCATAGGCCCGGGCTGAACGCCGGAGAATTGCTGAGTTTTCTCACCCAGATCCAAGACCACCTCGTGGCCCAGTTCATTTCCCTCGGTGGCGATCTGGACGGAATAGCGATTGCCGGGAACAATGGCCAGGGTCAACGGACCGTCCAAGCCCATCACCTCCCGGGTTAGCTCAAGCTCAGCGCCTAAGCCCTCCACCACCAGGGCTATTTTGGGGCGTTGCGCGGGATCAGGGCTAGCCAAAAGATTACCGCCGGCCAGGAAACGTAGCGACAGGATGGGGGCATCTTCCAGCGATATTTGGATAGCCAGCTGGTCGGCTTCCTCAGACTCCACCTCCACCCTGGCCTGGGAAAAATTCTCCCGGGTCTTACTCAAAATGAGGTCTCGGACCACCTCCAGGCCGATCCGATTGGGAACAACTATCTCCTCTTCAATAAAGGTATATCCCTGACCGGCAAAGAAGCGTTGGTGGGTTTTAACCGACCGCACATCATCCCGGGAGAGCCCGAGCATGAAGAAACTGGAATTTATCAGGGTATCAATCCCTCTGACCGTCTCGCTAAACGATCGTTGGCCCAGTTCCGTCGAGCCGGGACGCAGCACCGGAGTTGGTGAGGAGAGGAGAAGCAGGGCAATCAAGATAAGCAGTATGAGGCAGAGGATGGCTAACGAATATCTGAGTATGGAAATCATCTAGTCCAGGCAAAGTTAGTCTAGCTGCCCTTGAGCGGGCTCTTGCCAAATATACTCCATCCCCGTAATAGCTCCACCGCGCGAGCCAATTGAGGATCGTCCTCAACATTGCCGGTGATCCGTTCCGGGCTTTCCGCCACTACGATATCAGGAATCAAGCCCGTATCATGGATCGTGCGGCCAGAAGGGGTGAAATAATGGGCGGTGGTCAAACGCAGCCCTGAGCCATCTTCCAAAGGGGTGATAGTTTGTACAGAACCCTTACCGAAGGTCTTAGTGCCCAATATGACTGCCCGCCGATGATCTTGCAAAGCGCCAGCCACAATCTCCGAGGCACTGGCGCTCCCTCCATTTACCAAAACCACCATGGGGTAATCGTGGCGGCGCTGGTTTCGGCTAGCCGAGAACCTGACCTTGGCGTCAGCTCGCCGGCCCTCGGTAAAGACTATCAGGCCGGAGTCGATGAATTCATCGCTCACCTCCACCGCCTGATCCAGCAGCCCGCCAGGGTTGTTTCTCAAGTCCAGCACCAGCCCGCGAAGGTTCCCACCGTTTTCCTGCTCCAAGGCCAGCAGCTTGTCCCTCAAGTCCTGAGAGGAGCGTTCTTGAAACTGGCTCAACCTCAAATAGCCCAGACCATTATCCAGGATTTTCGTCTTTACACTTTGAATCTCAATCAACGCCCTGGTCAGGGTAAACTCCTTAGGCTCGGAGAAAGCCTTTCTCATGATACTGATGGTGACCTTGGTTCCCTTGCGCCCCCTCAATTTGTGCACCGCCTCGAACAGGGTAATTCCCTTGCTACTGACCCCTTCGATCTTGACTATCTGGTCTTCCGGCTTAATGCCGGCCTCGAACGCTGGCGTGCCTTCGAAAGGAGACACGACGGTGAGGACTCCATCTTTGATGGTGATCTCGATTCCCAGGCCGCCGAACTCCCCTTTGGTCTCCGCCTGGACCTCCTTGAACATATCCGGGGTCATAAAGGAAGAGTGGGGATCCAGTTCGCCAAGCATTCCCTTGATGGCACCGTAGACTAACTCCTTGCTATCAACCGATTTCACGTAATCTCTCTGGACAATGGCCAGCACATCGCTGAACACCTTGAGGGTCTGGTAAGCTTCCCGGCCCGAGGCAGTTCCTCCCGAGGGCAAGTCACCCTGAACCACCAGCACTATCAGGATAAGCCAGAAGAAGACCCAGAGAAGTTTGCCGTACCTGTTTTTCCTGTCCATTATCATCCTTCCTAAAATAAAGAGGAAAAACCTTCCTTTCTAAAAAACCAGCTGATATATCCGCCTAGCCAAGCCCGGGCTTGACTAGGCCTACATGACTAGGATTTGTTAGATCCACTTCCTTAGAGGTCGCGCTAACATATTTATCACATCGGCAACACTATTTCAACTTTTTTCAGCCATCCACCAGGGTAGCGGACAGCAAATCCGCTTTGGCCATCGACACATTATCCGACCAATCCCTTGGCCCACTTCCGTCCTTCCGGTAGATCAATAATTTCACCCAAGACCTATCCCTTCTCCCCAACCGCCCGGGGCAAAAGCTCAGCCTTCTCTACCCGGCCTAATGGGTGAGCCAGAAATTTTTTGCCCACCTCAATGAACATGCTGGAGACGTCGGTCAGAAAGAAAAGATGCTGGCCGGGGGTATGAGTTTGAGCCAGCAGTCCGTTAGTTACCAGCAGCCGGTTTACCTCCTGGGCGGTCTGGCGGGCGGAATCGACCAGGGTAATGTTATCCCCCAGCTCTTGGGCGATAACTCTTTTCAGCAAAGGGTAATGGGTGCATCCCAACACCAGGGTGTCCATCCCCTGCTCCTTCAGGTCTCGCAGGTAGACGGCGGTAGCCAGGCGGGCAACCTCGTTGTCAGTCCAGCCCTCCTCGGCCAGCGGGACAAACAAAGGACAGGCGCGGGCTATAACCTTGACATTCGGCCGGCGGGCGGCAATCGCCCGCTGATAAACGCCACTTCTTATGGTGCTCGAGGTGCCAATGACCCCGATTATCCCGGTGCGAGTCGCCTCCAGAGCGGCCCTGGCCCCAGGCTCTACCACCCCCACCACCGGCACTCCCACCTCCTCGGCCAGCACCTCCAGACTCAGGGCTGAAGCGGTGTTGCAAGCCACCACTAAAAGCTTGATTCCCTTGTCCAGTAAAAAAGAGGCACATTCCCGAGAATACCTGATAACTGTTTCCTGCGACTTGTTTCCATAAGGCACCCTGGCGGTATCACCCAAATAGATGAGACCTTCGTCAGGCAAAAGCTCCATCATCTCCTTGACCACTGTCAGGCCACCGATGCCAGAATCAAAGGCCCCTATTGGTCTATTGTTCAGCGCGGCATTCAATATTCAATTCCCCTGACTGCCAGTATACCTTTTTGAAAAGGATGTTTTATCTCCCTCATCTCGGTGACCAAGTCGGCCAACTCCATGATCTCCCTTTTCGCATCCCTTCCAGTGAGAACCAGGTGCAGCCTCTCCGGTCTTTCTTTCACCAAGTCTAGCACCTGCTTAAGCTCAACCAACCCTAACTGCACGGCGTTATTTATCTCATCCAAGATAACCAGGCCGAACTCGCCCGAATGAATTACCTCCCGAGCTTTAATCAGCGCGCTTTGCGCGGCTCGTTCATCCTCGCCCGCGGGTTTCTCCTCCCAGGTAAAACCCTTGCCCAGGGGAAGGATCTGGAAGTCGGGTGCCAGCCGGCGAGCCGTTGCCAGCTCTCCATATTTCCAACCGCCCTTAATAAACTGAATCATGATCACTTTCAGTCCCTGGCCCACTGCTCGCATAGCCAGGCCCAAGGAGGCCGTAGTTTTGCCCTTGCCGTGGCCGGTATAAACTATCAGCAATCCTCTCTGTGCCAATTTTCCCTCAGTCTGTGAGTTTATACACAATGGGAACTATGATCCTGACCGGCAGGTAAGGGAAAGGGGCCGCCTTTCTTACCGCCTTAAGCGCAGCTTTATCCAACAGAGCAAAACCAGAGGGATGAGCAATAACTGCTTCCTTAACGTTTCCCTTCTTGGTCATGGTGAAGGCAATCACTACCCTTCCCTCCATTCCCCTTCTTTGGGCCAATCGAGGGTATCTCTTGAACTCCGCTATCCGCTCTCGAATTAACCGCAGCCAATGGGAAAGTCCCGGCGCTGGTATCAGACTAGCAACATCGGTACCCTTTGCCAGACCAGCCGGTTCACCGGCAACCTGGGCCGGCAAATCCTTTCCCTGCTGGAAAAGAGAGCCTAATCCAGCCTCTTTCCGCCCCGAGGAAAGCTCTTCAGTCAGTCCGGCCAGTCCCGAGCCAACCCGCGCTGGGCCAGAGGTTCTTGGGGCAAGCTGGTCATCAGCTTTATTTTCTCTAAACTTGCCTCCTTCTTCCTCAAACTCCAGGTACAAGGATACCTCAGCTATTCCCTGGCCACTAGCTTTTTCCTGCCTGCTGGGCATAAGCGGAGCGGGAGTCTTAACGTCAACCACATCGGTGAAAGCGCTCCCCAATACTTCCCTGGGTGCCACCCCCCCATCCTTGGGCGAGAGAGTCAAACTTATAGCTTTCCGCTCGGCTGAGGGAGGAGGAGCTCCTTTCGCAGGCATCGGCTCCTGGATGGCTTGAGTTGGAGAGACCAGCTTGGCATCTTCCCTCCGG
>JAZFTZ010000288.1:0-6628 GCA_036446955.1 Thermodesulfobacteriota bacterium | reverse complement strand
CGCTGGCTCGGTTAAACCGTGTTTTAACTTGCCGCCGTTGTAGATGATGCTGTTGATCTTTAGGTTCTTGTTGAGAAAAAAGTAACCCTGCTTGGCCGCCTCAGCTCGCACGACTAAGCGCAACCGGTCTTGCGCCTTGACAGTGTGGGCGGCTGGTGTTATTTCCACAGTTAGGTCATGCTGGATGATCTTAAACGGTGGGTCCACCATGGCCGCGTGGCCTAAATCGGCCAAAATGAGAATCAGCAAAGAGGAGTAGACCGCAAGCACGCGTGTTAACTTCACCTTTCCCTACCCAGCCCACACTGACTTTATTATAGGGTCACATGAAGCAGGTTTCAACACGAGTGCTCATCATCCTTATTAGCGGCGCTCTCGCTTGCCCTCCCCACCCCCCTTGGGGCTTTTTCCAGTGACGTCTCAGTCCAGGATATCGATCGCGATATCAATGAACTATCCTCCCCTGCTTATGGTGGCCGACAGGCGGGGAGCCAGGGCGACTGGAGGGCCGCGCTCTTTATGGCGGAAAGGTTCCGCGCGCTTGGTTTTAACGGGGCCGCGGCCAGGCGCTGGCAGGCGCCTGCTCCGGTGAAGGTGCCGGGGACGTTGGCCGCCTTTTTGCAGCCTTTTTTTGTTCCCTTGCACCGAGTGGTCCCGCGGTTGAAATTAAGTTTCCGCCGGGGGGCAGACTATTTTCCGGCCTACCCAGGCCGGGACTATTTGCCCTTTATCGATTCCCCCTCAGCAAGCTTTATCGCTCCGGTAATTTTCGCTGGCTACGGGCTGGCTGATGATCTCAAAGGCCAGGCGATTAAAGGGAAGGTACTGCTCTTGTTAAGCGGAGGTCCAAAAGCGCTGAGAAAATCTTACCCGCTGTCGGCAAAGGCCGCTGAAGCGAGGAGAAGGGGGGGGCGCTATCCTAGTGGTTACCGGCCCGCAATTGACCCGCTACCAACGCCGCTGGGGAATGGGCCAGAAGGTTGCCGCCGGCTATAGCCGCCTAGCCCGGGAGGAAGGTCTTCCCATCCTTCACATCGGTCCTGGGCTGGCCGGCTGGATACTGAGAGATAAAAGTCTGGGCGAGCTTCAAATCGAGCTGGATAGGTTGAAGGGACCCCTCTCTTTTGATACCGGTGCGCGTGTCAGCGTGGAGATTAACAGCCAGTATAACCCCCGGGCGCCAGCCGCTAATGTTCTGGCTAAATGGGAAGGGGCTGTTAAAGGCAAGGAGCAGGAATGGGTGGTTATCGGTGCTCATCGGGACGCCTACGGCCAACATGCCGGTGGTTTGTTTTTCCCCGGCGCGGACGATAATGCCTCGGGTAGCGCGGTTCTCTTAAGCCTGGCCAAAGCCCTGGCCAAGCAGGCGAAAACGCGGCCCCGAGGCATCCTCTTGGTATCCTTTTCCGGAGAGGAGGTTGGCCTGTTGGGCGCGCGTTTCCTGCTGAGCCAGCCGCCGGTGCCGCTGAACAAGATAGCGGCCATGATTAATATCGACGCCGCCGGGGTGGGCAACGGTAAGATAACGGTGGGTTTGGGCGGACTTAAGAGGGAGGTGGTAGACCGGGCAGTGGCTCGCCAGGGAATTGAACGCGGGATAGAGATTTTTGGATATTTCCCCGGCGGTGACCACGTTCCTTTTCACCAGCAGGGCATAAGGACCATAGTCCTGACCGGTTCCGAGGCCCATCCCGATATGCACCAACCAAGCGATAGCACGGAAAAGATCGATCCTAAACTGGCCGCTGATATCGCCCGGCTGGCCCTGGGATTGGTTGAAGAGCTGGCTCGGCGCTGAGGGCAAGATTATAAATAAGAAAATGGTGACCGTTAAGCTGGTGCCCCAAAACAAACAGATTGAGACCAGGGGTAATAGGCCAGCCGGGACGATTCTCAAAGAGCTGGGCTTGGCTCTCTGCAGCCATCTGGTGGTGAGAAAAGGCCAGCTTATAACCGAGGACGAGCTGGTACGGGAAGGAGAGTCAATAACCGTGATCTCCGCCATCTCGGGTGGACAGAGATGAAATGCACCCGCT
Organism: Thermodesulfobacteriota bacterium; assembly: GCA_036446955.1. Taxonomy (GTDB): domain Bacteria; phylum Desulfobacterota; class JAZFTZ01; order JAZFTZ01; family JAZFTZ01; genus JAZFTZ01. Next base: position 4,592 of record JAZFTZ010000288.1, on the reverse strand, counting down.
GCACCTAGAAGGCGATTATTAAGCTAAGGCACCATCGGGCGGTTTTTTGCTCCGCTTGCTTCATAAATTACTTCAAAAAGCAGTTAGCCCGGGCCCTGGAAGGAGAGCGGATGTTTGATCGCCGGGACCCCGAGTCCTGGTGGCCGTTTCCGGCGGCAAGGACAGCTTATCTCTCTGGCACATCCTGGCCGAGATGGGATACCAGGTGGACGGGTTTCATTTAGATTTGGGTCTGGGGGATTACTCCCGGCGGTCGTGGGAAAAGGTGGAGAGTTTCGCCGGCCGGGCAGGATTACGCTTAATAATCACCGAGGCCGGGCAGGAGACCGGCCTGAATGTAGCCGAGCTGGCGGCCAAGAGAAAGACCTGTTCGGTGTGCGGTCAGATAAAGCGCTATATTTTCAATCGGACCGCCTGGCAACGAGGATACTTGGCGCTGGCTACCGGACACAATCTGGATGACGAGGCGGCGAGGTTACTGGGCAACACCCTGAAATGTAAGACCGATTTCTTGGCCCGGCAAAGGCCAGTTCTTCCTGCTCATAGAGAGCGCCTTGTTCGGCGGGTGAAACCCCTGTTCCGATTAACGGAGAAGGAGGTCGCGGCCTACGCCTTTTTACTGGGCATCGATTATCTAGCCGAAGAGTGCCCTCACGCCAGCGGGGCTACCTCGCTGGTATATAAGCGGGCTATCAATCTCCTTGAGGAAGCGTCTCCCGGTAGCGCCAGCCAATTATACCTGGGCTTTATCCAGCGGGCCGGGTCGCTATTTGAGGATGAGGCCAAGGCCCTTCTTAGCAGCTGCCAGCAGTGCGGCCAGCTTACCCCGGCTGAGGTCTGCTCCTATTGCCGCCTGATCGGCCGCGCCAGTTAGTAAAAAGCGATGCTGGCAAAGCTGACCGTCCCCTGGGGATCAGGCCACTGGCAATATTTCAAAAGTTTTCCCCGGCGGGCATCTATCACTTTAAGCAATACGTAAAAGCTGGGCCAGCCACAGATCTTGCGCCCGTTCTTACTGCTTGCCACCGAGCGAAAGAAGCCATCCGCATCCAGACCTTCCAGCAACTTGATATCCGCCAAATCCTCCCTTTCAATAAGGCCCAGATAAGTTGCGGTTATGTTGTAACCGTCGCCGAAACGGGGGCCCATGTGGCTGAAGTCGCCGCTGGCGATGATGAGGATTCTCTTATCTGTCTCCGCTACGGTCTGCTTGAGGGCATTGATGAAACGGCCTACCTCTTCCAACTGTACAGGTAAGACGTTATCCTTCAACGCCTGCTGGAAGGAGCCGCACAGTATGGGCACGATCTCTACCTTACGGTTGCGGCCAAGAAGATTCTGGATAAGGACGGTCTGAAGCTCTATGCTGTGCTCGGCGCGCTGAGCCAATTCCTCCTTAAACGGGTCATCGCCATATTTTTGGGCCAGGGCCCGGACGAACCCCTTATCCGTCTTTAATACCCCGAAAGGGGTCTGGAAATCCTTCTCGGTAAGGCAGAAAGAGCCGTCCAAATCGGCATGACAGGTTCCAAGAATGACGAACAGGTCCACCGGCTTACTCTCAGCCAGCTGTTTGTACCCATAGGCGTAGCAGCTCTTGCCCCGGGCATAGTCCATGTGGGGCAGGATAGCGCCTTTTAACCGAGGCCCGACTCGGCTATCGTCAGGCAGACCCGGCCCATCCTCACCCACAAACAGACCCCTTATTTCCTGGTCCAACTCATCAGGCGCTGCCCGGTAACTTTTTCCTGCGTTAAAGGCCGGGCGCACCGGCGAAGCTTGAAATCTCTCGCTAACTTTCTGCAAATGCCGCCTGAAACGAGGGCTGTCCAAGAAAAGGTTTTCATCGAGCTTGGCCACAATTTCCTCTATCTTGTCGCGAAACAGCAGCTCCCCCTGGCGGCGCATATACTCAGCCTGGATATCCAGAATCGAGTGTTGCCCGTCGAGCATGCTGATAATAAAAAATAGCGGTTGCGGCAAGAATAAGGTCTGCTCAGCATAACCGGCCGGATCCCGCAAACCAATCATTGACTGACCAGAGGCCTGAACCGGAAACACCTCCAGCGGCCTGAGTCTTGGGTTTTCCATCTCCAAATCGTCTCCCTGATCGGTCTTCTGGTATCAAAAAGCAATTGACAATTTTAACACTAAGGGAAAAACAGTTAGCTGTCAATTAGCTGCACTCCTTAGGGCGTTTATTATGGGGGAAACCCTGACACTTCCCAGGTGGACGGGGCCTGCAGCCCCGTCCACCTGGGAAGTGTCACCCATGTCTCGTAGCAAGATAAGGCATGGGAAAAAGGGCTTGACCTTTAGTTGGCGACCACCTAAAATGATTGCACCAGGGAGAAGGACCGATCTCAATTCGAAATCTTATCAGTCCGATAAGGGGGTGACATATGTCTAGATATATTTGGGCAGGCTTAGTTGTAGTCGGGATCAGCTTGGCTGGGCTTAACTCCATGGCCGCAGGGCAGCTGAAGTTTGCCACCGGGGTCAAGGGATCGGCTAATTATTATCTGCCATTGATGGCGGCTGAAGAAAAGGGGTTCTGGAAGGAAAACAGCCTCCAGGTAGAGTGGATCCCTTTTAGGGGCGGCGGATCCATGTTCCGGTCGGTGGCCGCGGGCGCGGTAAAGATAGGATTCACCGGCACCCCATCAGTGGTTCAGGCCGCCGCCCGAGGGGTATCGGCCCTGGCGATCTCGGAGTTGATGACTAAGGTCGACTTTGTCGTCTGGGTGCGGGCTGACAGTGCTATCCGTAAGCCTAACGACCTGAAGGGGGCCAAGATTGGAGTGGGAAGGTTTGGCGGAACCCAGCATGCCTATGGCCGGGTGGTGGCCCGGGCGCTGGGTCTGGAGAAAGATATTACCTTCATCTCCGCCGGAAGCATATCGGCTGCGCTGGCCGGGCTGAAAACGGGCAAGATCGATGCCATAGTACTTTCGCCCCGAAGGCCGATAAAGATGTTGCTTCAAGGGGTGGTGCGTATCCTGGTGCCGGTAGCCAACTATCTTCCCCGTCAGTGGTCGAACCATGTGGTATTTGCCCGCAAGGACATGGTGAATGAGAACCCAGCTACCATTCAGAGGGTTGTTAAAGCCCTCCTTAAGGCCACCAGTTTCATCAAAAAGAATCCCGGCTGGAGCATGGAGAAGATGAAGCAGGTCTCCGGATATTCGGACAAGGCGGCCCAATTGATATACGATGGTCTGGAGTATAGTCCGGATGGCAAGATAGACCCCAAGGCCATGGCAAACGTCAGAAAATTTCTTATCGATTTCGGCATCATAAAGCGAGGGAAGGCACCTGATGTAGCCGCGCTTTATACGGACCGCTTTACCCGCTGAAAGCTGAAAAAAAGTATTTGCTGCCAAACCTCGGTTGCGGTTTAGGGGAGAGTCCTGTTTTTAAAGGGTTCACCCGAGAAGCTTTATCTATCTCGTTTAGCTTAACAGCTTATTCTTTGAGGAGGTATGAGATATGGCTTATGCAGACATGAGAGAATTCTTGGCCGATCTGGAGAAGGCCGGTGAATTGAAGCACGTGAAGACCCAGGTGGATAAGGACTGGGAGATCTCCACGCTGACCAGAAAATATTTTCTGGAGATGCCCGAGGAAAAAAGGCCGGCGCTTTTCTTCGATAACGTCAAGGGCTTCGATATGCCGGTGGTGGTCAGTGTTTTTGGAAACCGCAAGCGATACGCCCTGGGCCTGGGAACCACCCCCCAGGAGATAGCCAGGCGGTGGGACAAGGCCCTGGACTCTCCCATACCGCCTGAGATGGTGAAGACCGGCCCCTGTAAAGAAAACATAATGCTGGGCAAGGATGTTGACCTGCTCAAGTTCCCCATCCCGATCTGGACCCCGGGCAAGGACGTGGGCCCATACATAACCGCGCCCGGTTGTGTAAGCAGGGACCCGGAAACCGGCCACACGAACGTGGGCACCTATCGGTTGCAGGTTAAAGGGAAGAACAAGACCGGGCTCTTTTATGGCCAGGGGACCCAGCATATCTCCCTGCACCACGCCAAGTACAAGAAACAGGGCCGGCCCATGGAGATCGCCGTGATCCTGGGCTCTGACCCGTACATCTCCATGGTTCAGGTGACCAAGGTGCCCTTGGACATGGATGAATATACGGCAGCCGGCGGGCTCAAAGGCGCTCCCATCGAGCTGGTCAAATGCGAGACCATTGATTTGGAGGTCCCGGCCAGCAGCGAGATCGTTATCGAAGGCGAGGTCCCGGCTGATATTGAGGAGTCCGAGGCGCCCTTTGGGGAGACCTCCGGTTTCATGTCCCCGTTAAGAAAAAGCCCGATAATAAATATCAAGGCCATCACCTACCGCAATAACCCGGTCTATCACAGCTTCTTGAGTCAGAAGCCGCCCAGCGAGAGCACCAACATCAAATGTTGTGGCGCGGAAGGGACCCTTCTCTGGGGGTTGAATAATATCGGCGTGCCTGGGGTAAAGGACGTCTATTGCCCGGACTCAGGCTCCAACGGATTCTATATAGTCGTATCCATTGAAAAGACGACCGCGGGGCACCCGCAGCGAGTCTGCAACGGCATCTGGGCTTTCGC
>JAZFTZ010000287.1:0-2561 GCA_036446955.1 Thermodesulfobacteriota bacterium | reverse complement strand
TCTATATTCCCTCCCTTTTTAAAGTGCTGAGAATCTTATCTGGCGCTATGCGCAACCTGTTTACCCTGATCCCGACGGCGTTGTAAATAGCATTGGCCAGCAAGGTGGCAGACATGATAGTGCCGGGCGATCCCTATGGACTTTATTCCCGAACGGGGTATTAGGCTCGTCAGTCTCCACCATAATGGTCTTTATAGCCGGCATATCCGCGCCTGTGGGAACGCGATAATCCAGGGAAAAGACCTTCTCCTTTTCCCAGAGGATCTCCCCACTCAAAGCATATCCGAGGCCAACGGCGATTTCTCCCTCCACCTGGCCGTCGGCCGCTATCTGGGCGTACACCACCCTCCAACCCTGGCCACAGTCAACCTCGCCAGAAAAGGAGACAACTTCCAGGCCGTGACTATTCTCTTCTAATCGGTAAACTGGCGAGTGAACAAATTATCTACTGGGGGCATATCCTGGCCAGAAACTATCCCATTTTTAATGGCAAAGTTTCTCAAGTTAGCTATGACGTCCCTGTTTATCTTACCATCCTTGGTGAATTCAAAATGCTTAAGCGCGGCCTGGGCCACCTCCCGGGAATAGTTCGATTCCGACTGGAGTTTACCAATTGTCCAGGAAGGGTTGCCGGTAACAAAGTTTATAGAAGCGAGCACCGCGTTCACCACCTTCTTAGTCGTTTCCGGCTGGTTCTTTATGAAATCCTTTCGGGCGAATATCGAGTGCTCCATCCACTTTTTGGGGAGATAGTCGTTGATCTTCACTATCGCCCGTGCCTTGCCTTGGAGCACTGACCGTACCGCCACCGTGCCCGAGGCCACTATCGCCTTTATCGCCCCGCTCCTCAACGCGGCATATTTTTGCCGGATGCCACCAACAGAAACGAATTTTATCTGCTTTTCCAGGCCCAGGGCCTTTAGCGGTGTCTTACCGTAGGCGTCCTCTACGCTGCCCAAGACAACTACACCAACCTTGAGACCTTTAAGGTCTTCCGGCTTCCTAACCGGGCTGGCCGCCCGGACAATGATGAACCAATCGAACCGCTTAACCATTTCCGCAACCAGCACTACCGGCACCCCCCTTGACATGGGCAGAAGTAGCCCCGCTGCCGTTGAGCCACCTATATTTATATGGCCCGCGGCGACCGAGCGCATCATGGGCGCGGCTCCTCGAAAAGGCACCCACTCCACTTTAAGTCCTTGCTCCTTCCAGAAGCCCTTCTCTTCCGCTGCCATCACGGGCAGATAGTAGGCAGGACTCATCTTTACCGAAGTGCCGAACTTGACCGCTTGTGCCAGGGTGTGGCCGGGAAATAAGAAAAGCACAAGCGCCAAGCTGAATGAGACTACCAAGGCGCAAACAATCAGACTTTTCAACATAATCACTGTCCTCCTTTATCTTTTTGGTCGAGCAAGTGGCTAAGTGCCCTTGATGAAATACGGAAGGGACGGCTACAGCCTCAAATCCAACCGGCCCCTAACTAGACAGCCAGCTCAGTTTGTATGCAGAACTCCTTTCAAAAGGCAAGAAGTACCTTATTCCCATAAGGTTTTACCGGGTGAACTCGCTGGGATAAAGCATTGAATCTATAGGGGGCACTCTCTCCCTCTTTACGATCCCGTACTCGACCATAAAATTTATTACATTCTGGAGGGCTTTCCGATTAATCTTCTTCCCCAGCTTCGGATATAATATACCCTCAGCCACCGCCAGCTTCGCGCCCGCGGGGGTAAAACGCAATTTAGCCACCAGTGTTCGCGCTGCCCAAGCACGATTGGCGCGAGCAAAATCTATCCCCTGGAAAATACCCTTTACGGTCTTCATGACCACTTCCGGCTTCTTCCCAATGAAATCCTTGTGGGCCAGATAAGCACCGTGGATCCAGGGCTTAGGAAGGTAGTTGCCAATATTTATCAGCGGCCTGATTTCCCCTTTGGCTATCAAATTCGCATTAGAGCTATAGGCCTGGACAAAGCCGTCAATGGCCCCAGCTTTTAACGCCGCCACCCTCTCCGGTTGGCCACCCACACCGATGAACTTCACATCTTTTTCAGTAAGCCCTACCCTTTTTATGGCCAAGAGGCCATAAGCCGTTGTAGTACTGGCCACTCTAAAGACTCCGACTTTGCGACCTTTAATGTCCCGAGGTTTCCTCAACGGGCTGTTAGTAAGCACCCATATGGAATAGTTGGGCGCGCTCTCCCAACGCGCCACCATCAACTCCGGTGCACCTCCAGCAAGGGCGAAAATGATACCGGTTGTACCCGAGAGCGCTACATCTATCGCTCCGGCTGAAAGAGCCCGATGCATGTCCGCGCCGCCTCGAAAGCCAATCCACTCCACCTGGAGGCCCAGTTTTTCCCAATAATTGTTCTCCTCGATAGCCTCACGAGCCAATACGTAAGGAGGCGCCCATTTAAATGGGTCGGCGAATCTAACTTTCTCCGCGGCAATGCCTTCAAGAACCAAAGATAACATTACTCCCGTTATCACCAACAGTGCCAGTAAAGTGGCTGTTATCATCCTCGAATACATAAACTTACCCTCCTCTGTTAAGG
>JAZFTZ010000286.1:0-6523 GCA_036446955.1 Thermodesulfobacteriota bacterium | reverse complement strand
TCCTATTGTTCTGCGTGTAGATAAAGTTATATCGAGGGTAGAGAATATTTGTTCGGAAATAATACGCTCGAAGAAGTTCAAGTCTACTGGAGTGTCTATTAAAGTTCCCAGATTTATCAAGAAACTAGCCCAAAAAGTTTAGGAAGGGGGGCTGGGGGAGAACCCTTTTTAAAGGGTTTCCCCCAGACTTATCCCCCAAACTCCCTGGCCAGCCTTAAGAACCGGGGGCGGTAGATGAGGTCGAAGGTGTCTGCTTTCCCTGGAAACAGATCCAAAACTAACTCCTTCACCTCCTCGATCAAAAATTCGACCTGGTCAGGGGAGAGGCCCCCCGCCTGGATCTTCAAGGCGGCGCTATCAACGATGGCCCTCAGAGCCATCATCTTGCCTTCCTCCTCGCCGCAGTTGGGACAATAGCTTTTTTGGGCCAGCACTTGCTCGCAGTCAGCACAGAAGAGTCGGCGGCAGTGGGGGCAGCGAAAGGTGGCATCTTGCCAGTAATGGATGGAACAGTTCAATTCAAGCTACCTTGGAGAAACAGGTAAGTGAAGGCCACTGCCAGCGCTGACATGGTCCAAAACGCGCCTCTTAACAACTCTTTTTCTCCTCTTTCAGATATCGAAGATTACGGTCGCTTGATAGGTATCACCCTCCCGGCTTACGGCGGCCTGGTGGTAGGTAACTCCCTTGACCTCCATTTTCCCCTGGTGCCTGTTTGGGTCGAGCTTCTCGCCCAAGCCAGTGATCTCTAAACTGGAGCCATCCAGCTGGTTGACCTCGAATCTCTTGAATATGTAACCCTCGGCCTGATTGAGGTAAAGCAGCTCTCTTAAGAAGCCCACCAATAGCTCGGTCAACCCATCCTCTTCAATATGCATCGGGTAGGAGAGCCGCTCCTCAACCCCGGCCAAATCCCAGGTCAGGTCGAAGAAGGCAAAGCCGGCGTTGGCAAACAGGCTATTTAAGTCCCGGCCCTTGACAACGATACCCACATCCGCGGTATGGTCCACCACCCGGTAAACCCTCATCGTTTCCCTCGCGCTCTAGCCAGTTCCATTTCCTGGGCATAAAATTTCCGATATAACACCTCCCATTCGCCACTGCCCTCGGGGATGGTGCGGCGGTAGGAGGCGATTTTGGCCCGGACCTTGGCATCGATAACCTCCTCCAGCCTGAGGTAATCGAGTATAGCCGCCTTGATCTCTTTACGGGTGACGATTTCATCGCCGAACTCAACCAGCCCTTCGGCCTTGAGCCCGTTGACGATTAGATTGGTAATATGTAGTACCTTCTCCTCGGTCAGTCTCATCGGAGGATCAAACCCCGTTCTTTTGCCAGCCTCTTCTTTACCAGCTCGAACATCTTCTGATAATCTACCTTCTTGAGCTCTTCTGGCTGGGACTCGAGCAACCTTTTCACTTCTTCATTCAGGTCGTCCTCCACCTTAAGCTCGGCGATAATAATCTCTTTGACCCGCGCGGCCAGCGCTTCCGACGCGACCTGGGTCTTCACCAGGCCTTTGGAGAAGAGCCGCTCCACTATCCGGGCAGTAACTTCCGCCACTTGCTTTATGGATAGACGCATAATTCCCCTAGTGCAGAAGCACCTCAATATGGGCCGCTACCGAAGCAGCCAGCGCCTCCAAATTGTATCCTCCCTCCAGGCAGGAGACCAGCTTGCCCTGGCAAGATTGCTTAGCCAGATGGCAAACCAATTGGCTAAGCTTAGCATAACCCGCTTCGGTAAGAGTCAGGTTTCCCAAAGGGTCAAGCCGGTGGGCATCGAACCCGGCCGAGACTAACACAAATTGGGGTTTAAATGCTGCCGCTTTCCTTAGTGCCTGACCAAACAAATCGACTATGGTCCTCTCGTTCGAGAACGCGGCCAGGGGGACGTTCAGGGTAAAACCCTCCCCCTTGCCCCGCCCCTTTTCCCTTTCGTAGCCGCTGAAAGGGTAATGGTTGCCTTGGTGGCAGGATAGATAGAAGACGCTGGGGTCGTCATAAAAGATATCCTGGGTGCCGTTCCCATGGTGGAGGTCCCAATCGACGATCAGGATGCGTGAGAGGTTGTACTGCTGCTGAAGGAAACGGGCGGCAATGGCTATGTTGTTGAACAGGCAAAAACCCATAGCCCTAGAGGCGGTGGCGTGGTGGCCCGGCGGCCTGACCAGGCAGAAGGCCCGGTCAACTTCTCCCTCTATTACCTTCTGGCAAGCCAGCTTGGCACCACCCGCGGCCAAAAGGGCAACATCGAACGACTCCGGTGATATGACGGTATCCACATCCAGGAATTCCTCCCCTCGGCGGCAGGCCTCCTTTATCGCGTCCACGTGTTCCTGGGTGTGTACCCTCAACAGGTCTTCCTCGCGAGCCGCCTCGGGCTCAATGGCCACCAGCTTATCATATAGGCCGTCCTGCTTTAGTCGGGCGAGGATAGCGATTAGCCGCTGGGCCCGTTCCGGATGCTCACCGGTATCATGGTCCAGATAGCGTGGGTGGTAAACAAGGCCTACCCGGGCCATCCTCCCTTTCCTCCAAGCGCCAGCAGCAGAGATTAACCCAAAAATAATGGAAGCTATCCTAGCTTAATTCTATTTAAAGAAACCACTGGGGTCAAGGCAGATAATAGATGGTATTTGTGGGGAAAACCCTTTAACAAGGGTTCTTCCCCAGACACCTTTCCTAAATTTCAAGTTAGGTTTGGATTGGCGCTACCGCGCCAATCCAAACAGGCTAGCCAGGGGGTCCAGGGGGAAAGGGCCCTGAGCATGTAAGAATTAGGAGTCATCTATACCAGCCCGGGTAGGGCAAAGGTCTCTCCACGCCGCCGACAACAACCAAAAGCCATCCCCACAGCCCACTACCGCTCTAAATCTTGCCAACCCCCAGGATGATCATTGTCGAAAAATCATGATAAAGACCGGCAGCTCATAAAGGATACCATCTTGAGATAAACTCGGACTCCAAATGAGGTAATTCCAGGAATTCTTTATCCGATTATCTCGCAATATCCTTGCCGTCTTCATCAACCGTGCGGGAGCTTAGCGGACAAAATCGGGTGAATACAGCTCGCGCAATGGTGGGGTTTTTTCCTCTGTAATTATGCCAGCCCCTATCAGCAGCTTTCTAACATTATTCAAACCCTCGACATCGATCTTTCCATCCTTTGTGTAATTGAGCATGCGGTAAATGAAAGCGGCGGCTTCGTCGTTGTATCTGAATTCCGCCTTCATTTTTTTTATGGACCAGGCACGATTCTCCGCGATGAAATTAATGGTTTGGATCATGGTCTTGACGGTTCTTCTTATTGTTTCAGGCTCTTTGACTAAGAACGGACGGCGAACAAAGACCACCGAAGAGACCCACCGCTTAGGGAGATAATCCTCCAGTAACAGCAATTCCCTTGCTTGACCGCCGACCTTTAATCTTATGAAGGCGTAATAGCTTGCAAGCCTGGCATCGATCGATCCGGTCTTGAACATGGCTATACTTTCAAGAATTCCTCCCGTGCCTATGAATCTCACTTCCTTCTCTAGCCCCAGGGTCTTGAGAATAACTATACTGAAAGCATAGTCCAACCCCCCTATACGGGAGACACCTATCTTTTTCCCCTTCAAATCCTCCGGCTTGTTTATTTTACCGGCCGTGCGCACCCACATCGCATAGCGGTCCCGGGTATCAAGTTGGGCTACCGCCAGCACCGGTAGCCCTCGCCCGGCAGCCTGGAGTATGCCCGCTACCGCGCCGGCCCCGATATTTATAGAGCCTGCTGCCAGGGCCTGGGTCATGGCGACGGAGCCTTTGAAAGGAATCCACTCTGCGTCGAGGCCGTTTTGTTTCCAGAACCCCTTGGCCTCGGCCGTCAAAGCAGGCAAAGCATAGGGTGGGTAGAATTTTATAGGCGTCGCAAACTTCATCTTCTGAGCACTGGCGTAACCGAAGCTGATGGTCACCCCAACCAGCACCAACAAAGCTATTCTCCATTTTCGTGTCATGATACTTCCCTCCCATAAAATTAGGTTTTTGGGCCCAAATAGTCCGCGAGCTTGACCTTCTGCCAACCTACAGGACGAGCCCGATCAAAGGCTTTTCTTATATCAGGCTTGGAAGTCGGAGGTTTAGTGGCATCTATGCCCATCTTTGAACCTACCCGCTGAAGGATATCGGTATCTTGAGCAAGCGGCAGCTTAAGATCAAAGGGATGGTTTCTGGTTCCATCTACTATAAAAACATCTCTTTTGGGGTGGGTCCGGTTGGCTACCGCCCACCAAATGTCCGCTAGGCTAGAAACGTCCACGTCTTCATCCACGGCTACGGCGATCTTGGGATGCAGGGTGGTGCCCGAAAGGGCAGCCAGCAAGACGTTCTTGGCCTGCCCCTCATAATGGGGTGTGAACTGAATTACCACCATATAGCTATCCACTTCGGAATATATGCGCACATCGTGTAGGTCTATGTGACCCTCCACCTCCTTGATTCGGTTATACAGATAATGCTCGATGCCCAGGCATGCATGAGCCCGGTACCATTGAGCGCTGAACTCATAGATGGGGTCCTTTCGTCTGGTTATCGCCTTTACATTGATTACGGGCTCCTTGCCTGCCGCGCAATAATAGCTGGTGAACTCGGCAAAGGGGCCTTCCTCTTCGCGGTATTTTGGAAGTATTTCACCCTCTATGATTACTTCAGCGTCCGCGGGCACTTTCAGGTCGATCGTCTCAGCCTGAACCAGCCGGAGTGGCTCTCCCAAAAGGGTTCCCACGAGTTCAAATTCGTCCGCGTCGTAAGGGCCTGACCAGCTTCCTATCATGTGAAAGGCGGGGTGATGCCCAATAACGATTGCCACCGGCATGGCCTCATTTCTGGCCTCGTATTTCAGGTAATTCTCCCAGCTGTGGCGGCCCCTTAGCATATAGGTGCCGGTCTTGCGCTTGCCCTTAATCTGCATGCGCAGTATAGCGGCGTTGTAAAAGCCGGTGTCGGGATTGACGGTGATTAATTCGGAAAGGGTCAGGTACGGCCCGGCATCCCGCTGGCAGTACCTCATGACCGGCAAGGCACTCAGGTCGGCGTCATCCCCTTTAAGAATGATCTCCTTCACCGGCCCGTCGTTAACCACCGAACACTTGGTAGGCTTAAGATCGAGGAGCCGGGCGTACTCCTCGAGCAGCCTCTCCACTGGGACTTTCAAGACCCCAGCCACCCTTTCTCGAGTGTCAACCATGCCCACGCAACTGCGCCAGCCCGGAAATCCTTTTAACTTCTCGAAAAGAGCGGCCTTCTCCGCTGGAACTTGCCAAGCCAAGGCGGCCATCTCAGTTTTGGGATCCACCTCTTTGGCAACCCTTAAAAGCTGCCCAGAACGATCGATTGAGTCAAGAAACGTCCGCAGGTCCTGTGACACGCTGTACCTCCATAGGTGCCCGGGGGATTTAACATTGGCTCTTCAAGGGTCATTTAAGTCAGGCATTTCATCATTTGCTGACGCTCTGTACCCGTTGATTGTCTAAGACCATGATGATTTCTCAGAGTAAAAGGTGTTATTCAGTAGGGGAAATTTACCAAGGAATCAGGGGACTGTCAAGCCAGAAAGGAGCAAGGCATAATTGCGTGGGAAACCCTCTCTGGGGGAAACCCTTTAAAAAGGGTTCTACCCCAGACCCCCTTCCCAAACTTTAGGTTATGTTTGGATTGGCGCTACCGCGTCAATCCAAACAGGCTAGCCAGGGGCTAGGAGCCCCCGGTCCCGTCCCCCTAAAAGGTCTCAGGTTTTGTCCCACCAGGCGTAATCCCGAATCATTTGGCGAGCGATTTGCAGTTGAAATCTGTTCCAATCCCAGGGTTGCGTTTGAAGGCTGTTCCATCTTGTAATCAAGTTGGCCTCTCCGGCTAGCCCGAAGAACTGTCGCTGCTGAATAAAAGTACTGGCATTTTCCGAGCCTGCGAAAGGCTGGCCAAGTTGCAACCTTCAGCCAGCCATTCTAAGTATTACAGGCGATCTGGAAACAAATTAGAGCCTGGGGCAAAGCCGTGGCCAAGGTTATCCTCCCGGCTCTTTGACGCCTGAAAAGAGAGCTAGGCTTGCATTATTCCCAAATCATAAAGTCCATCGTGTGGTCAGACTAATCACCGTGGCGGACTTCGACTCAGTTCTTTGCTGCCAAGACCTCATCAATGAGGGAATTATCAACTACCTCTTCTGCTTTAAAAGGACGCTTGATGTAGCCGAAATGAACCATGAGCCCTATATCCGTTTGGACACTGCGTAAATCGACCTTGGCATCATATGGGATACTGAACGGGCGTGATTTCTTCATTGCGGGAGATTTTAAGTACTTGCTTACCACTTTTATGGCTTCTTTAAAGTTATCCTTGTAAAATTTTACAGCTTCCAAGTGGCCCTTTAGTAGTCTCTTCACCGACTCCTTATTGTCTGCCAGGAAATTTTTATTAGCCCCTAAGAGCAGGCTGACCCATTGGAGATTTTTTATTGGATCAACATCTTTGAAATCAAAAATACG
>JAZFTZ010000285.1:0-9808 GCA_036446955.1 Thermodesulfobacteriota bacterium | reverse complement strand
GAAAGGCCATGCCATAAGGACGTCTCTTCACAGCTTCCCTCTTAGAATTGAAGTGCGGCTAGTTACCGCAAAAATCAGAGATGGTAATTCTCCCCATCTAAATTTGCGTGAGCAGAATATATTTAGCAAAGGACAAAAATCAAGATAAATCCGGCCCTAGCTTTTGTCAAGCCTATTTATGGGGGAAACTATCTTGTTACGAGACATGGGTGATAGTTTGTGGGGGGAACCTTTTGTAAATAGTTGCCCCACACACACACCTCCCAAACTTGGGGCTAGGTTTTGATTAGCCAAGCAGCGCCAATCCAAACATAACTCAAAATTTAGGAAAGGGGTCTGGGGAAGAACCCTTTTTAAAGGGTTTTCCCCAGAGAAGGTCTTTCCCACAAAAGGCCAGCGGCCTCGTCCCCTTGATAGTCTCAGCCTTGGGCAAGATATCCCTGGTGCAAGATCATGGATACCGTTCCTATCGATAGCATTAGTTGACAATAAGAGCCCATACTGTTATTTAAGGAACTAGCAAAGACGTTCAAGCTATGACCTTATCGGGGACTCTGGCGGGGACGTATTAATCATCCATTAACCTGATGGTATCCGCCATCATATAACTTTCTTTAAAGTTTCTGGGGGCTATAAGGGGCAGCCCGGCCAATATATCTGAAATGAAAAAAAGATTGTCCCTTGTCATTAATGGCAGACCAACCGAGCTCGAGGTTGATCCCAATCGCACTTTAGTCAGACTCTTGCGGGAGGATTTGGGCCTTACCGGGACAAAGGAGGGATGTGGCCGGGGTTATTGTGGGACCTGTTCCGTAATCGTCAATGGCAAGATACGTCCCTCATGCATTTTACCCGTGACTGATCTCGAGGGCAAACAGGTGACCAGCATCGAGGGAATCGGCACCTGGGAGAAGCCTCACCCCATTCAGCTGGCCTTGGTGGAGGCCGGCGCGGTTCAATGTGGATTTTGTACACCCGGGATGGTTGTATCGGCCAAGGCCCTGCTGGACGTAAATCCTGACCCCAGCCGCCAGGAGGTAATCAGGTGGCTATCCCGCAATCTATGCCGCTGCACCGGGTACGCCAAGATAGTTGAAGGGGTGTTGAACGCGGCCAGCATATTGAGGGGTGATCCGCGACCAGAGAGGGAAACCCCAGCCGGGTCATTGGGCACAAGCGTCATCCGGCCCGATTCTTTAAAGAAGGCATTGGGCCTGGCCCGGTACGGAGCTGATCTGAGGAAAGCTGAGATGCTCCACGCCAAGGTGTTGCGCTCTCCCCACCACCATGCCCGGGTGGTTAGGCTAGATGCCTCCGAGGCAAGAAGGCTGCCTGGTGTTGAAGCCGTTTTAACCAGCTCTGACATTCCCGGGTGCAACCTTCTGAGCCGGCCAAGGGATAGGATCAAGGACCAGCCGTTCTTGGTACAGGATAGGGTACGTCGGCTCGGCGACCCGATAGCCCTGGTGGCCGCCACTTCAGAGGAGATAGCCCAGCGCGCGCTTGCCAAGATAAAGGTGGAATACCAGCCTCTGGCCGCGGTTCTTGACCCGGTCTCGGCACTGGAGGAAGGCGCGCCGAAGCTTAATCCGGCTGGTAATCTCCTCAGTTATCAGAGGATTGTCCGGGGAGATATCGCCGGAGGCTTTAGCCAGGCCGACGTGGTGGTTGAGAACCGCTACGTAACTCCCTTTTTGGAACACGCCTACCTGGAACCAGAGGTGGCAGTGGCTTATCCGAGCGAGGGCGGCCGGATAACTATTGAGACCCCTTTCGGCCAGAGCCCATATATCGCCCGAGATTCCATAGCTGCCGTTCTGGGGATAGAGCCAGAGCAGGTGCGGCTTCGGGCCATATCCACCGGCGGCTCTTTCGGCGGCAAGTCAGATATCTTCCTCCAGACAGTCCCCGCGCTTTTAAGTCATGAGTTGGGCAAACCGGTAAGGTTGAAGTACGACCGCGAGGAATCGTTTCAGACAACCACCAAAAGGCACCCTGCCATTATGAAGTATAGTACCGGGGCTAGCAGGGAAGGGAAACTGACCGCTCTTAAGGCAGATATCTTGCTCGATACCGGGGCTTATGCCGTGGCCGGAGCCGCGGTATGTCAGCGGGCGGCATTACATGCGACCGGACCCTATGAGATAGCCAACGTCTTGGTTGAAGCCCGGGTAGCTTATACCAATAACCCCGTCTGCAGCACCATGAGGGGGCCAGGCGTTCTCCAGGTGACCTTCGCGGTGGAATCTCAAATGGATATTTTAGCCGAGCGGCTGGGAATAGACCCTTTGGATTTTCGCCTTATGAATGCTTTAGGACCGGATTCCCCTACCGCCCATGGCCAGATACTGGGCCCTGGCTTCGGCATAAAGAACACCCTGGAGGCGATTCGGCCCTGGTATAAGGCCGCCAAAGACAGATTGGCCACCCATCGGGCCGGCCGGGTGCGGCGGGGAGTTGGCCTGGCATGTATGTGGTACGGATTGGGCACAAAGATGCCCGCGCCTGCCCAGGTCTACCTGGAGCTGTTGCTTGACGGCAGGATAGGGCTTTTTACCGGTGCAGCCGAGATGGGCCAGGGGATTACCACCGCGCTGGCCCAGCTGGCCGCAGAGGAGTTAAAGGTTCCCTTCCCGGTGGTAACAGTCACCAATGCCGACACCGATTTAACTCCTCCAGGAGCTTTCCCCACCGCCAGTCGGCAGACCATGTACAGCGGGAATGCCGTTTGCCAAGCCGCGTCTGGCTTGCGTGAGCTGCTGCTCAACTTGGCCTCAGAGCTTCTCGAGGACAAAACTCAAAATATCAGCTGTGAGCAGGGCCAATTCTTCTCCCAGGCCTATCCGGACCAAAGGATATCCCTGGCCAGGCTGGCCGTCCTTTGCCAGGCCAAGGGCATTAGTTCCAGATTCCACGGCAGCTATGACACTGATCTGGTGACCGGACTGGATGCTGACACCGGCCAAGGGACCCCTTTTTTAACCTGCGCCACGGCCACCCAACTGGCCGAGCTGGAGGTCAATACCAACACCGGCGCAGTCAAGGTCATAAGAGTGGTGGTAGCTCAAGACGTGGGCAAGGCGATCAATCCGCGCGATGTCCAGGGCCAGATCGAAGGCGGCATCATGATGGGCCTGGGTTTCGCCCTAACGGAGGAATTTATCCCGGGCAAGAGCAAGAATTTCTCCCAGTACCGCATTCCCAGGATGAAGGACCTTCCCGAACTCATCCCGTTAATCGTTGAGGTTCCTGAGCCAGCCGGCCCCTTCGGTGTAAAAGGTCTAGGTGAGTGCGCCTCCCTGGGAACTACCCCGGCCATAATAAATGCCCTGGCCTCAGCCATCGGCAAACGCATCCTCCGCCTCCCTGCTACCGCCAAACGTATCCTGGAGGCCACCAGGACTCAAACCTCTCCCTCTCCATGAAAATGGTGTCCGTGGCTATCGATTCCGATATGGCAACGCCGGTTATAGCTCGCTGTGGTCAGCCCAAAAGATTTGGGAGGGGGTATGGGGAGAATCCTACTCTTACCCTAATAAGCTTCGCTTCTTGGGGGCCCCGAAATCAAAGAGTTTCCCCTTAAACCTTTTGACCCCTGGCCGGTTAGTCAGTATAATTCTGACGGTTCCATCAGTAAGGGGGGAGGCGAACTGTAATTCATCGCCCTTCATAATTGGGTGCTCTGCTAAATTCCTTCCTTATGTAGCTGGCTCAAGGCCAGAGCTAGGAGGCATTCATGGCGTACAAGGATTTAAGGGAATTTCTGGATCTCCTTCGAGAGAAGGAATTGTTGAAGACGGTCAAGTGCCAGGTGGACCCGACATGGGAGATCGGGGCTATTATGAGGGAGATGTTTGACCGTCGGGGCCCGGCTATTTTGTTTGAAAAGGTAAAAGATACCGATTACCGATTCGTCTCCGGCGTGATGGACACCTTTCCCCGTTTTGCCCTGGGTATCGGTTGCGAGCCCGGGGTGCGGGACATAGTTGGGAAGATGCTGGCCGCCTGCGAGCATCCGCTGGAGCCGGTGGTGGTCAGTGATGGGCCTTGCCAGGAGAATATACTCACCGGCAATGACGTAGATTTGGACATCTTTCCCATCCCCAGGTGGCATCGGCTGGATGGCGGCCGGTACATAACCTTGGGCATCGTTATAACCAGGGACCCGGAGACGGGGAAACGCAACGTGGCTGTCAACCGCCAGCAGGTCTACGCCAAAAATAAGGTGGGCGTGCACGCGGTCCAGCAGACCGGAGTGCTGTTGAATAAGTACCGACAGCTAGGCCAGGCCATGCCAGTGGCGGTGGCCATCGGGGTTTCGCCTGCGATCATGGCCGCGGCCTGCGTTCGGGCCGTGCTGGGACAGGACGAGTTTGGAATTGCCGGCGCTTTACGGGGTGAGCCAGTGGAGTTGGTCAAATGCAGGACGATAGAGTTAGAGGTGCCGGCCAATGCCGAGGTGGTGCTTGAGGGCGAGATTGCGCCGGATGATAACCTCTGGGAGATAGAGGGGCCGTTCGGCGAGGCCACCGGCTACTACAGCGGTGACAAGTCCAGAAAACCGACCATAAACCTTAAGGCGCTGACCTTTCGCCACAACGCCGTCATGCAAGGGACGCTGGAAGGGTATCCTCCCAGCGAGAGCACCACCCTGCGCACCATTGGCGGCACCGTGGGGGTATGGAGCAAGGTGCAGAAACTGGGCATTCCCGGCATCAAGGAGATTTACGTAACTGATATGGGCTGCGCCAACTTCATGGTCCGGGTGGCCCTGGAACGCCAGTTCTACGCCGGCCATGCCCGCCAGGTGATGGAGGCTATCTGGGCCAGCCTGAGCCACAATGCCAAGTGGGTGATCGTCTTCGATAATGACATAGACATCTACGACCGGGGCCAAGTGGAATGGGCGCTGTCCACTCGGGTCCAGCCTCACCGAGATATAATCATTACCTCCGGCCGTCAGCCGGGAATGGATTTGGACCCATCCATCCCACCTGAGGATAGAGTTTATCCCGGCGTATGGAGCTCGCGCATCGGCATAGATGCCACCAGTGATTTCAAGGGTTACGATTTCCCGCCGGTTATCAAGCCCTCTGACCAGGAGCAAAAGAAGCTGAAAACCAATTGGCCTGACTACGGTATCGATTGAGGAAGAAGATAGCTAATGGCGGTTTGCCCGCGTCCGAGAGAGATTGATTGCGACGTGCTGGTCATCGGTGCAGGAGTGGCCGGGCTGTTTGCCGCGATTGAAGCCAGCAAGTTGGTTGACCGGGTGGTGCTGGTCGATAAGGCCAAGATAGGCCGCAGCGGCTGCTCTCCTTTCGCCGCCGGTATCTACGATGCTTGTTTCCCAAGCGATAATCTGGACGAGTGGGTGCGGGAGCTGGTGGTCGCGGGCGAATACTTGAATGACCAGGAATGGGTCAGACAGCACTGCCAGAACACCTATGAAGTGGTTCGCCGGCTTGATGAATGGGCTGAGAACGAGGGCAAGCAGATCTTTCGCCAGGACGAAGCCGGCAATTTCTGGCGGGGCAAATCCCGGGGACACATTCACACCTCCCATCTGGTATTCGATGCCCTGGCTGCCATTGATACTTTGCGAAGAAAGGCTCGGGAGGAGAAGGTCAATTTCGTTGAACGCACCGTGATAACCGATTTGGTGACCGACTCCCAGGGCCGTTTGCGCGGGGCGCTGGGCTTTAACTACCGCCAGGGAATTTTTTACCTGTTTCTTGCTCGGGCCGTTGTGGCCGCGGCCGGGGGCTGCGGGTACAAGTCGATCTTTCTCGGCCACAAGAACTTGACCGGCGATATTCAGGCGGCCGCGTTTCGCGCCGGGGCCACGCTGAAGAACATGGAATTCACCAGCTCCAACACCTGTCACCGGGACTATGATACCCACGGCATGAACCTCTTCGTCCACGTGGGCGGCAGGTTTATCAACTCCTTAGGGGAAGACTTCATGTGGAAGTACCGGCCCGATCTGGGGCCCAAGGGCAGGCGCCAGGATTTGTGCCTGGCCTTTTGCCGGGAGGTTAAAGAGGGCCGGGGGCCGATCTACCTCGACCTCTCTGCCGCCAACGAAGAGGGGAAAAAGCTCTGCCGCCAGATACTGCCTGAGACGTTTAAGGCCTGGGAGCGGGCCGGAGTTGACCCCTTCGATCAACCTATGGAGTGGGTGCCAGCCTTCTATGGCACCCTTAGCACCTCGGGCGGAATAGATATAGATTTAAACTGTGCCACCAGCCTGGAGGGACTTTTTGCCGCTGGCGATGCCAGCTGCTCACCGGCTAATGGCGCGGGCGGTCCGGGAGGAGCGGCTTATCCCTACGCCTCGGTATCTGGTTTTCTGGCAGGAGGCGCGGCTGGCCGCTATGCCCGTGAAAAAGCTGACCAGCGGGTAAGAGGTGAGCGGCTAAACCAGGTAGAGGAGAATTTGGAGCGCTTTGTCAGGCCGGTAAAAATATCCTCCGGGCTAACTAGTGGACAGCTGGTCTCCGAGATGCAAAAAGTTCTTTTCCCTTTTCCCGTCTCCTTTCTTAAGAACAGAGAAAGCCTGGAGCATGCCTTGAGCCAAATAGAGATGATAAAGGAGCGCTGCCCGGACATCCAGGCCAAGGACGGCCATGAGCTGGTTAAGGCCTGGGAAGCAAACAACATGATTGAGCTGGCCGAGCTTTTCTTAAAGACCTCCTTGATGCGCACCGAGAGCCGGGGCTTTCATTTCCGGGAGGATTTTCCCCGAACTGACAACGTAAACTGGCTTAAGTGGATATGCTGGCGCAAAAAGGGCAAAGACCTGGAAACCTGGACCAGAGATATTCCCACCCCGTACGTCAAACCGGAAAACGATTACGAAACTCCACCGGGCATTATAAGGACGTGAAGGACTCAAAAGCTGTTCGGCCTGGGCTATTTGGTTACCACTACCTCCAGCTCTCCCCACCTCCTGTTTAGCTCAATAGAGCTGGTCAGCTTGCCCCGGCGGACAGTAAAATCTAACCCCGCGTCTCCCACCTTCAGCCCATTCACTTCCACCCAAAGCAGCCAGGGAGGTAGAACGGGGTTTACGAACCTGAGTTTGCCGTTAATAGCGTCCACCTCCATTCCCATAAGCGCGGTCAGGGTCTGAAAGATGGAACCAGCAGCCCAGGCCTGGGGCTTACACGAGATGGGATAGCTGGCAGGTCCGTGGCGGAGTATGCGTGGAAGTCCACAGAAAAGCTCGGGCAGACGAGAGCCCTCCTGGAAAAGGCTGACATCGAAAAGACCGGTGGCTACTTTAATCAATGGCTCGGTCAGACCATACCGGGCGAACCCAGCTGCAATGATAGCATTGTCATGGGGCCAGACCGAGCCATTATGATAGCTTAAGGGATTGTACCTGGCCTCCCTCTCGCTCAAGGTCCTTATTCCCCACCCGCCGAACATGTCCGGGGCCATCAGGCGCTGGGCCACCAGATCAGCTGTTGTCTGGTCCACTAACCCTGCCCACAGGCAATGGCCAGGGTTGGAGGAAATGGCCTGGCATTGGCGTTTATCGCCATCCAGGGCCAGGGCATAGAAGTTACGTTCAGGCATCCAAAATGCCTGGTGGAACTTGGACCGTAGCGCCTCAGCCTGCTGTTTGAACTCCCGCGCCAGTTCCCCTTCACCCCTTAGAAGGGCCAAACGGGCCATGGCCATTTTAGCGGCATACACATAACCCTGGACCTCCACTAGGGCGATGGGCGGCGGAGCCAACTCCCCGGAGGAATGAAATATAGAGTCAGGAGAGTCCTTCCAGCCCTGATTGATCAGACCCTTGTCCGAGCGGCTCCGATACTCCACAAAGCCATCATTGTCCAGATCACCATAATCGTCTATCCAAGCATTAGCTGCCAGGGCATTAGGCCAAAGAGACTCCAGGAGATTGGTGTCACCTGTACGGGCTAGATAAGATCCGAGCAGAACAAGGAACAATGGGGTGGCGTCCACACTGCCGTAATAAGGGATGAACGGGATTTCCCTTAAGTTCGCCATTTCCCCCCGGCGGTATTCGTGGAGGATTTTCCCTGGTTCCTGGTCAAGGAAGTCGTCCTGGATGGACCCCTGATGGGCCGCCAGGAACTTCAAAGTTCCAGCCGCTACCTGCGGTTGAAAGGGGAGCATTTGTAAAGCGGCGATTATCCCGTCTCTACCAAAGGGGGCCACGTACCAGGGGATACCCCCAAAGGGATAGAGGCCTTGGGGGGTGGTGGTCAGCATCATGCGAAAATCGGTTAACGAACGGTTGATGAAGTCATTGAACTGCTCGTTGCTGGTATAAATGGTCGGGCAAGACTGGCGCCAGCGGGCAACGGACGAGCGTAAGGAGCTGAGAGCTTCCTTGTGGCCCAGCCCAGGTGCCTCTAGCTCATCCCCCTCCTGAGCGGTTATCTTCAGACGGATAACCTCTTCCTGACCTGGAGCGAGTTCCAAGTTATAGGAGGCAAGGCATTCGCTAATGCTTTCCGGGGAGGGTTCCAGGCATAGCACGGTACTACGCCGTATGCCATCCAGGCCCTGATAGGACAATACCGCCCTGCTATTATCGGTGGTCGAGGGGAGCTTTTTTCCCCTCGACTCCCTCGTTATTCCCCGCACCTCGAAAACGTCGGCAAAGTCAGAGTCGTAAGATATATCCAGGCGACAGCGGAAAGTCTCTTTATGGAAATTTCTTGTGGATATGGTCTGAAATATGTTGTTCCGGCAGAGCGATATCCTCCGTTCCACGAAAATGGTGTTGTGGGGGATGCGGACTCCGTCCTCCAGAATAGTCTCAGCGTTTGTCATCTGGGCAATGAACTCACAGCCATCCTCGGCTACTGAGGAGAAAAGGGGCAAGGGTAGAAAACCGTTTATCTTTAGCTCCAGCTGGTCAAGGTAGCGGCATCCAGCGAAGTAAAAGCCAAGCTCTCCCCAAATGCCTATGGTCCCGGGAAAGTCACCCCGGTTGTCACAGACCAGAAAAGCTTCCTCGTCTTTGAGGCTATATTTATGCACACCAGCTGATAAAGAGGAGGCCAGGATATAGAAATGGTCACCAATCCTTATCTTTTCTCGCATGGCAACCTCGCCTAAAAGCTTGCCGCTTTTTTAGGGAACCTAAGCAAGCTGTAATAGACTCTCTCATAGTTGTCAGTCATTACCTTGTCTGAGAAGGTCTGCTCTATGTAGTTGCGGCATGCCTCCCGGTCTATTCTATCAACCAGCTGCACAGCTTGGGCTAGCTCCTCAACGGTGGTTCCAATGAAGCCGGTTAGTCCCTCAACCACCACCTCGGGGACGGAACCACAGGGACAGGCGATCACCGGGGTCCCGCAGGCCATGGCTTCGACCATGACCAAGCCAAAGGGCTCAGGCCAGTCTATGGGGAAGAGCAGGGCTAGCGCATCTCCTAGGAAATCCTTCTTATGTTCCTCATCGATCTCGCCCATGAATTCTACCAGAGGATGATCCAACAGCGGCTCGATATGCTCCTTGAAATAATCGAGATCAATCTTATCGACCTTGGCAGCTATCTTAAGCTTGCAGCCGGCCCGCTTCGCTATCTCAATAGCCAGGTCCGGCCGCTTCTCCGGGCAGATCCTTCCCAGAAAGGCGAGGTAACCGCCATTCCCCCTTCCCAGGGGGTAATCTGGCATCCTGATGCCATGATAAACGGTAGCCACCCAGTTGGCGTCGGATAGGGGTGTCCTCTGGCTATCGCTTACCGAGACCAGGTTTGCTTCTTTATAGTAGGCGAAGATTGGCTTGATCTCCTTTATGTCCAAGCGCCCGTGTA
>JAZFTZ010000284.1:0-8786 GCA_036446955.1 Thermodesulfobacteriota bacterium | reverse complement strand
TTGGGACAATAAAACCAGTCTATTCCCCCATGTAGCTTTAAGTAAAGCCCCTTTCCAACGTCATCTGGATGTTGGGTATGGAAAATGCCTCCACTTATCATTGCCGTAGGGTATATAGCTAAGTCACTCAGAAACCGAAGGCTTCTATCGTATAGATTGGGGACTTTATCAGCCATAGCATGCTCCACGACCTGGTCGTAATTCAACGTTAGTACTGAATTGCGGTCATTATTGCTAAGCACCTCCATTAACTTTAGATGCAGCTTACATTTCTTTCCCTCATCAATGCTCAGACGCTCGACAACGTACTGATTTAGTTCTCGTCGAGCTTTCATCTCCAGTGTGCGATCCGGTTGCCAGGACGCACCTAGACCTTCGAGAGCAAGCGCTAAATGGGTGATTACCTCTTCTAGGTTTACGTCCTGCGGGGAAACCCCTGGCAAGAGCAGCTTGATAAATCCAGATAGATTTTCATAGTCAGCGTTCTTGAGCTTTCTGGCTTGGAAGAACCCTTTCATCGTAGGCAAGTGGAAATCTGAGGCATTGGAAGCTCCAGCCCCAAGGAAATATACTGTTTTTGCCGGATTCTTGTTACTCATGCTTCCCCTCCCGAAAGATTGCCTGCCCAAGAGGCCATTTGCTGAGCTTAATGACTTCTTTAGAAACCCCATCTTAGATTTGCGTTTCGCGCAAATCTAAGATCAACTCAAAATTTAGGAAGGGGGTGCGGGGGAGAACCCTTTTTAAAGGGTTTCCCCCGCACGCCTTTTCTCCTCATTTCAAACAGTTTTGGGCTTGGAGGTCGGCGTGGTATGAGCTTCTCACCAGCGGGCCGGACTCGACTGCTTTGAACCCCAGCTTTTCGGCCTCGGTTTTGAGAGCGGCAAATTCCTCCGGGGTGTAGTATCTTTCCACCGGAAGATGGCCCTTGCTGGGGCAGAGGTACTGACCCAAGGTTAGGATATCGCAGCCGATTTCGGCCAGGTTGTGAATTACGTCTTGAACCTCTTGTTCGGTCTCCCCCAGGCCGACCATCAAACCGCTTTTGCTTACCAAACCATTTTTCTTGGCAAGCTCCAATACTTTCAGCGAGCGCTTGTACTCGGCCTTTGGCCTGACCAGGCGGTAAAGTCGAGGCACCGTCTCCAGGTTATGGCCGAAGACGTCAGGGCAAGTATCGAAGACCTTTTGCAAAGCCGGTTCTGAACCTGAGAAATCGGGCACCAAAAGCTCTATCTGGCAGTCGGGGTTAGCCGCTCTTATGGCCTCAACCGTGGCAGCAAAGATGCTGGCGCCACCATCGGGGAGGTCGTCCCGGGTTACCGAGGTAATTACCGCGTACTTAAGCCCCAGCTTGCCCACCGCCTGGGCCACTCGGTCAGGTTCCTCCTCGTCCAGGCCGTAAGGACGACCTGATGGGACCGCGCAAAAGCGGCAGTCTCGAGTGCAGAGGTCTCCTAATATCATAAAGGTAGCGGTCCTTCTCTCCCAGCATTCGCCGATGTTGGGGCAGCAGGCACTCTCGCACACCGTATGCAGCCGGTGCTTGATAGTAAGGCCTTTTATCAGGTGATAATTCGCCCCCTGAGGTATCCTCACCTTCAGCCAGGGCGGTTTTCTTAATAGCTTCTCAGTCGTCATATCATTAAAGGCTTTGGAGAAAACCCTAAGTCTTTTCAGAGGGACGAGGCCGCGGGCCCCTCCCCCTGGACCCCCTAGCCCCGAGCTAGTCTGTTTTGAATGGCGCTATTTCAGCTATTCAAAACATAAGCCAAAGTTTAGGAAAAGGGTGTGGGGGAGAACCATTTTCAAAGGGTTTCCCCCACCGCCTTTTCTTCATCATAGGTTGACCCAGCCCGAGTCGAATTCCTCCAGAAACTGTACTATCCTTTGGAGGAACATGCCTGCCAGCGCGCCGTCGAGCACTCTATGGTCGTAGCTTAACGACAGAAAAGACATGGATCTTATGGCGATGGCATCGTCGATAACCACGGCCCGTTTCTTAATCGCACCTATGGCCAGGATGGCTACCTGGGGCTGATTGATAATAGGTGTGCCTAATAGGTTCCCGAACATACCCGGGTTGGTGACGGTGAAAGTGCCGCCATGGACATCGTCCGGGTGGAGCTTCTTATGCCGGGCACGTTCGGAGAGGTCGTGAATGGCTCGAGCCAGTCCGAAAAAGCTCTTTTCATCCGCGCCTTTAACCACGGGCACAATTAGACCCTTTTCCAGGGCCACGGCTATTCCCACGTTGATGAACTTCTTAATTATAATATTATCCCCATCCAGTGAGCTATTGATGATGGGGTATTCCTTTAAGGCCCGAATCGCGCAACTGACGAAGAAAGGGGTATAGGTCAGGGCGAACCCCTCTCTTTTTAAGAATTCATCCTTGAGTTTCTCTCTGGTGGCCACCGCCCTGGAGACATCGGCCTCTGATACGGTGGTTACGTGGGCGGAGGTATGAACGCTTCTAACCATATGCTCGGCGATGGCCTTGCGCATGACGCCCATAGCCATAATCTCCACCCTTTCTGCCGGGTACTCTATAGTGGGCTGCGGCCTTTTTGCCTCCAGGAAGCGCAACAGGTCAGCCTTGGTCACCCTTTCGCCTTGGCCGGTCCCGGGCACAGATTCCAACTCTTCCAGGCTGACTCCCTCGGCCTTGGCCATACTCCTCACCAGAGGGGAATAGAACCGGCCTTCCCGCGCGCGCGCGGGGGCCTCTATCAGAGGTACCACCTTGACCTCTTCCTTCCGGGAAGGTTGCGGCGCGGTAGGAACCCTTTCCTCTTTTTTTGGAGCCGCCATCGGGGCCTGTTCGGCCGCTTCTTCGGTCTCCAGGTAGGCCATGGTCGTGCCCACCTGGATAGTTTCTCCCTCGTGGACCACTATCTGGGTGAGGATGCCAGAGGCCGGAGCCGGGATTTCAGTGTCAACCTTGTCGGTGGATATTTCCACCAAGGGCTCGTCTTTTTCCACCCGATCCCCTTCGGATTTGAGCCACTTGACTACCGTACCCTCGACTACGCTTTCACCCATCCGGGGCATGATTACCTCTAGCTTCACCTTTCACCTCGTCATGGTAGCAACGTTGATCGTTATCTAATAAGGAGCCAGGAAACGGCCCAACCTCTCAGTAGCGGGCCAGGTCCCTCATGGCCGCAGCAATCTTCTTGGGATTGGGGAGGAAATATTCCTCCAGAGGCGGTGAATAAGGCACCGGGGTGTCCAATGATGCCACCCTTCTTATAGGCGCATCGAGGAACTCAAACGTCTGGTCAGCAATGGTAGCCGCCAGCTCCGCCCCGATACCGCCGGTTTTGGTATCTTCATGCACGATAAGGACACGATTAGTTTTTTTCACGCATTCTTGAATAATCTCCCAGTCCAGGGGTAACAAGGTTCGCAAGTCCACCACCTGGGCATCAATACCTTCGTCCGCCACCTTCTGGGCGGCCTCAATCGAGGCGTGCAGCATGGCCCCATAAGTAAGCACGGTTAGGTCTTTCCCCTCCCTCTTTATATCTGCCCGGCCGAGTGGCACGATGTAATCGCCCTCGTCCACCTCCTCTTTGATCCTGCGGTAGAGTAATTTATGCTCAAAGTAGATAACCGGGTTATCATCTCGAATAGCTGCCTTCAACAATCCCTTCGCGTCCCTGGGCGTAGAGGGTGCCACTACCTTCAAACCGGGCACGTGGAAGAACCAGCCCTCCGGATTCTGGCTATGGAAAGGCCCGCCGTGGACACCTCCTCCGGAAGGCGCGCGGATAACCAGGGGTACTTTTGCTCCCCAGCGGTAATAGGATTTGGCTGCGAAGTTAACTATCTGGTCGAAGGCGCAGGAGATGAAATCGGCGAACTGCATCTCAGCCACCGGTCGCATGCCCATGAGCGCCGCGCCGATAGCCGCGCCCACGATAGCTGATTCGGAGATGGGCGTGTCTATCACCCGGTCAGGGCCGAACTCCTGGTATAAACTCTGGGTGGCCTTAAACGCGCCCCCATACCTGCCTACGTCCTCGCCTAGTATGAAGACATGCTCATCCCTTTTCATCTCCTCCCACATGGCCTGGCGAATAGCTTCAATGTAAGTCAACACCGCCATAAACAGTCCCTTCAGTTAAGAGGAGGGGGCGTATACATCTTTTTCGGCTTCCTCACCCTTGGGCAAGGGCGCCTCTTCCGCTGCTTTAATGCCCTCTTCTATTCCCTTAGCTATCCTGGAGGTTATCTCCTCCTTAAGCCTCTTAGTCAAAACCTTGGCCTCAGTTAAATGCTTCTCCATTATCAGTATGGGGTCTTTCTTTTTCCATTGCTCCAGCAGGTTCTTGGGAATGTAATTGGCGTTATCGTGCTCGGAATGGCCGGTCATTCTCATGGTCTTGCATTCCAGCAAGGTGGGGCCTTCCCCCTGACGGGCACGCTTGGCGGCCTCAGCCACCGCGGAATGAACAGCAAATATGTCATTTCCATCTAGCACCTGCCCGGGGATATTGTAGCCCGCGGCGCGGGTGGCTACGTCCTTTATGGCCATGGTGGTGGAAAGGGGAGTCGAATAAGCGAACTGGTTGTTAATGCAAACGTATAGCACGGGCAGTTTTTTGACCGAGGCCAGATTGAGCCCCTCGTGGAAATCTCCCCGGTTGCTGGCCCCTTCCCCGAAGAGGGCCACGGATATATTCTTTTTGCCCATCAGCTTCATGGCCAGGGCAATGCCGGCAGCCACCGGTATATTATCGGCCAAAATGCTGACCGGGCAGATTATCCCCAACTTCAGATCACCAATATGTAAGGAGCCATCTTTGCCTCGGGTAGGTGAGGTAATCTTGCCTAAATACTGAGCGAAGACTGAGGCTGGTGCCATACCCCGGGTAAGGAGGGCTCCCAGGTCCCGATAGGAGATTGCTATAACATCCTCAGGCTCCAGGGCATGGGTCAGACCCACTGAGATGGCCTCCTGACCGGTGCTCAAGTAGACACCTCCGGGGATTTTCCCCTGGCGATAGAGTATACGCACCCGGTCCTCCAGGGCCCGGGTCAACCGTAAGTGATAATACATATCCAGCATCTTTTTACGGTCAAGAGACATTGGCACTCTCCTCGGGGTGTACACCAACAAGGTCGTCAACCGCCACCTTTATCATCTCACGGCCGAAGACCTCTCCGAAATTTATTGTAAACCTTTCCGCCACCTGGTGCAAAGGAGGCTCAATGCCCAGCAGTTCAGTCATGGAAGTCATCTCTTTGCCCCAGATACCGCATGGGATAATGTCTCGGAAGAAGTCCATGTCGGTAGATACGTTCAGGGCGAAGCCGTGCATGGTGACCCAGCGACTTACTCTTATACCTATTGATGCCAACTTGCGCTCTTTGACCCATACCCCGGTAAGGCCGGGGATCTGCCTGGCCTCAAGGCCGAAATCGGCCATGGTCATCATAAGCGCCCGCTCTAACTCCCTGAGATAACGGTGGATATCCCGGTAGAGCG
Organism: Thermodesulfobacteriota bacterium; assembly: GCA_036446955.1. Lineage (GTDB taxonomy): Bacteria > Desulfobacterota > JAZFTZ01 > JAZFTZ01 > JAZFTZ01 > JAZFTZ01. Next base: position 3,289 of record JAZFTZ010000284.1, on the reverse strand, counting down.
CGGTTAAATCCAGGATGGGATAACCGACCAGCTGGCCCGGGCCGTGATAGGTAATGTCGCCCCCCCGGTCAATGCGGTAAAGGGTAACCCCCTTTTCCCGTAGTTGCTCTTCATTCACCAATAAATGATTCTCACCCCCGCCGCGACCGACAGTGTAGGTGGGATGATGTTCAGTGAGGATGAGCAGGTCATCCAGTTTACCATCTACCCGGTCCTGCCAGAGATGGCGTTGAAGCTGCCAGGCGCGGCCGAACTCGCTGAGGCCGATTTCTACCGTTAAGCAGCTAGCCCTCACTCTCTCCTCCCCAGATATGAATGGCCTGGCCGTAGACCGCCTCGGCCGCTTCCTTACACGCCTCAGATAATGAGGGATGGGGATGCACCGTCGTCCATATCTCCTGGGGCGTCGATTCCAGGGTCCGGGCCAGGGCCATCTCGGTGATCATCTCGGTGACTTCGGCCCCGACCATGTGCACACCCAGGATCTCTCCGTACTTAGCTTCGGCGATTATCTTCACCAAGCCGTCTATCTCCCCCAGGGCCAGGGCCTTGCCATTGGCCCGGAAGGGGAAGCGGCCAACCTTTATTTGATAGCCCTTGGCCTGGGCCTCTTCCTCAGTCAGGCCCAGGCTTGCTACCTGAGGCTGGCAATAGGTACAACCAGGGATGTTAGCATAATCGAGCTTGCGGACCTTCTTCCCGGCCATGGCCTCCACCGCCAGAACGCCCTCGGCCGAGGCCTTGTGCGCCAGCAGGGGTGGCCCGGTGAGATCGCCCAGCGCGAAAAGGCCAGGCACGTTGGTTTGATATACCTTATCCACGGTGATAGCCCCCTTTTCTTGGGCCACGCCTAAGCTATCCAGCCCGGGGATATCAGTGGCCGGTGCTCTGCCCACGGCCACCAGCACCTGTTCCACTTTAATCTCTTTAGTCCCTTTTGGCCCAGTGGCCTTAACAGTCACATCCTGCTTGCCCGGACTGAATTGTTCCAGCTTATGCCCGATCAGCACCGCTATCCCCATCTTGGTAAACGCGCGACGAACAACCTCACTTATCTCCTTGTCCTCGACCGGCAGCACTTGGGGCAGCACCTCCAGCAATGTGACCTTGACCCCATAGGCGGCATAAAGGTAGGCAAACTCCGCCCCGATAGCCCCGGCGCCGATGATGAGTATAGATGCGGGCAGTTCCTCTTTAAGAATGGTTTCATCGCTGCTAAGGACTCTATTACCATCAATCTTGATTCCCGGCAAAGACTTGGGCCGAGAACCGCTGGCAAGGAGTATCCTGCGCGCCTTGACGCCGGTGACCCCCTTGGAGTTACCGCTTACCTCTAACTCGCCTGAAGATATCAGCCCGGCGGTGCCGGAGTAGACCTTCACCTTGTTCTTTTTCAAAAGAAACTCGACGCCCTTGATTAGAATGGAGACTACCTTGCGGCTCCTTTTAAACGCCTGACCGTAATCGGCCTTGAGGTTCTGGAAGCTTATGCCGAACTCCTTGGCCCGTTTCAGCAAAGAGAGAATCTCAGCGTTCCTCAACAAGGCCTTGCTGGGGATGCAACCCAAATTCAGGCAAGCCCCGCCCAGCTTGTCATTTTCAATAAGCGCCACACTCATGCCCAGTTGCGCGGCCCTGATCGCGGCCACATAGCCGCCCGGGCCGGCCCCGACGATGGCCAGATCGAACTCCTCTGTGGACTTGGCCATAAAAAGACCTCCTTCCCTTAGACTAAAGCAGTAAGCGCCAGGGGTTTTCCAAACTAGCTTTCAGCTCGTTTAGGAACTGAGCCGCCAGCGCGCCATCAATCACCCGGTGGTCGCAGGACATGGTCAACTTGGCCAGCCGACCTACCTTTACCTGTTCCCCATCCACCACCGGCTTGGCCATTATGCTGCCCACGGCCAGGATAGCACCTTCAGGGGGAGTGATAATAGCGGCAAAATTATCCACGTCGAACATGCCCAGGTTGGTCACCGTGAAGGTGGCGCCTGAATACTCCTCCGGTTTAAGCTTCTTATCCCGGGCGCGAGCAACCAGGTCTCGAGATTCGCTGACGATTTCAGCCAAACTCTTTTTATCGCATTCCCTGATGACCGGGGCGATCAAACCGTCCTTAACCGCCACCGCGCTGCCCAAGTTGATGTTTCGATTCATTCGATAGACATCACCGGCAAAGGAGGCATTAACCTGGGGAAACTTGGTCAGCGCCTTGGCCACTGCCTTCAGGATAATGTCGTTAATACTGACCTTAAGATCGGGCTCGTCCTCGTTGATGCTCTGGCGAAGCTTAAGGAGCAGTTCCATATTCACTTCTACCGTGATATAGAAATGGGGGACGGTGGCCTTGCTGTCCGCCATTCGCCGGGCAATGGTCTTGCGCATCAGGGTCAGGGGCGCTTCTTCATATTCCTCCGGCCTGGCCCCGGGCATCTCCTTGGCGGCCAGGAATTTATCTATATCCTTCTTGACTACGCGCCCGCCTGGACCGCTGCCCTTTATTAGGCTTAGGTCCACTGCCTGGGCTTGAGCCAGCGATCTGGCCAGGGGAGATGCCAGGATTTGTTTTCCCTCCGGTGCAGCTTTGGCCGCCGGTGCCTCGGCCACCGTTACCTTCTCCGCTGGTTCAGTCACCTCGGCCGGGCCCACCTCCAGCCTTTCCGGCTCCTCAACCGCCTCGGGCGGAGTCACCTCCTTGAGCAGCATGGAGATGTCCTCATCCGGTTCGCCTATGATGGCGATCAAATCTCCCACCGGCACCTGACTGCCCTCGGGGACCAGGATTTTCCTTAGGATACCGGTATCATAAACCTCCAGCTCTATAACCGCCTTATCGGTCTCCACTTCGGCGATGACGTCTCCCCACTCGACCTGATCGCCTTCCTTCTTGAGCCACTTGAGTATGACCCCCGCTTCCATGGTATTACTTAGCCTGGGCATCACCACTCTGGCAGCCATAATTGATCCCTTTCCAATTAGATTTGGGTTTTCAGCTCTAGTAAAGAACCCTCTTTACCGCGGCCACCACCTTTTTGGCACTGGGCAGAGCCGCTGCCTCCAAGGACCGGGAGTAGGGCATGGGCACATCTGCACCGGTAACCCTGCAAGGCGGGGCATCGAGATAATCGAAGGCGTTAACAACCACCCGGTCACAAATCTCAGCGCCGATCCCGGCGAATCTCCAGCCTTCCTCCACGATAACCAGCCGATTGGTCTTTTTCACCGATCTTAATATTAACTCCTCATCCAGGGGCTTGATGGTGCGAAGGTCTATCACCTCAATGTTAAT